>JBNMNI010000038.1:0-8514 GCA_051275375.1 Maricaulis sp.
CACGCCGGACTTCCGAATAAGGCACGGCCGGCCCGGTGGGGGAGAACACCGGGCCGGCCGCTTGTCTTGACTGCGTCTTCTGCTAGCCGCCGAAGGACTGGGAGATCGAGAAGACGAAGCTGTCATCGCCATCATCGGACAGGGCGTGATAGCGCAGATCCCAACCGACATTCTCGAACATGGTGCCGGAAATACCGAGCTGGTAGTCTTCGTAATCCGCACCCGGGAAATCATCGAAACGGCTGGCAGCCATGCGCGCATCGACACTCACGCCGGCGGCGAACTCATAGCCGAGGCCGGTTTCGATATAGGTTGCCGGGCCGCTTTCCATGTAGAAATCGGGTGACCAGGAGACCTTCGCATCCCAGGCGAGCGGGCCGAGGGCATGGCCGACACCGGCATAGAGTTCCCAGAAATTCTGGTCGCCGCCGGCACTCGGGCTGTCAGGATAGCCATAATACAGGGCACCAAAATCAAGATCCCAGCTTCCGGCGGTGAAGGCATAACCGCCATAGACGTCCATCTCCATCGTGGTGTCGTCGCCGAAATCGACGCTTGATGCCCAGACGCCGGCATAGAGACCGCTCTCGGCCGCATAGTCGAAACCGCCCGAGATAGCCGGGCCGTCATCGGTCTGCGAGATGCCGCGATAGATATAATTGGTCGACAGGGCGACATTGCCCTCGATCGACTGGGCCGAAACCGCCGCAGCAGCGGTAGTGCTCAACAGCACGGCAAGGGACAGGGTAGCGAATTTCGTGGTGACTGATTTCATGACACTTACTCCTCAAGGGTTCTCGATGATGTCTCGGGCCGCCATGCCGGCGGACGCGATTTGAAGCTTTCCGGTGCGCGCAGCGCCACGGGGGTGGATTTCAAGGGCCGGCCGGCGGCGGGTCTTGACCGCCTTTCAGGCCCGGTTGGGCGTATTCGGGTGTCGGTCTGCACGGTCCCGGGCTCGCGAGCCGCGGCCGGCACCGCAAGGGTGCCGGACACGCTCGCCAACCCCGTTATCAAGCCGGGACCGGTTCCTTTCCCTCTGGCGATGAGAAAATGCTGCCGGCGGCATGCCCCAGTTCGGACAGGTCACCACCGACGATCTCGTCATTGGGGGAGAGGCGGATACCGACGGTGATTTTCAGGATCAGCCAGACGGCGAAACTGGCGGTGAAGACGAAGGCGCCGATGGCGCCGACCCCGACGGCCTGGCCATAGAAGGTCGCATCGCTATTGGTCAGCGGCACGGCCATCGTGCCCCAAATGCCCGCGAACAGGTGAACCGGGATGGCGCCGACGACATCATCGATGCGGATCATCTCGATGAATTTCGCCCCGAAGGTCGCGATGACGGCACCGACGGCGCCGATCAGCATGGCGTCCATGATGGTCGGGGTGAGCGGTTCGGCCGTGATCGAGACCAGACCGGCCAGGGCACCATTGAGGCAATAGGCGAGATTGGCCTTGCCGCGCCCCAGGATGAGCGAGAGCACATAGGCCGTCACCACGCCGCCGGCAGCGGCCATATTGGTATTGGCGAAGACCTGGCTGATGGCGACCGCATCGGCCGCCGAGCCGAGGGCGAGCTGGGAGGCGCCGTTAAAGCCGAACCAGCCGAACCACAGCAGGAAAGTGCCCAGCGTTGCCAGTGGCAGGGATGAGGGCTGCATCGGCTTGGCATTGGGCCCGAAGCGGCCGGTGCGGGCACCGAGCAGTATGGCGCCGGCCAGGGCGGCCCAGCCGCCGGTCGAGTGGACCAGGGAGGAACCGGCAAAATCGGAGAAGCCGAACTCGGCATCAAGCCAGCCGCCACCCCATTCCCAGGAGCCCTGGACCGGATAGATCACGGCCGTCAGAACGACGACGAACAGGAAGAAGGGCCCGATCTTGACGCGTTCGGCGATCGTGCCGGAGACAATCGAGGCCGCAGTGGCGACAAACACCATCTGGAAGAACCAGTCGGAGGCCGAGGCATAGCCGGTGGAGAGATCGATCTCCGCATCGCCGGTCAGCTCGGACGGGGTCCAGATTCCGGGCATGCCGAACCAGGGGGTCTCGCCGCCATACATGACCTGATAGCCGACGAGGTAGAACATCACCCCGGCAATGGCGTAGAGCGCGATATTTTTCAGGCAGATGGCAGCCGCGTGCTTGGTGCGCACAAAGCCGACCTCGAGCATGGCGAACCCGGCCGCCATCAGCATGACGAGAAAGCCGCCGATCAGAAATAGCAGGGTGTTGAAGACAAAGGCGGTCTCCTCGCTGACCTCGGCCGCGGCCGGGGCCGTGAAGGCCAGCCCCGCGCCGAGTGCGGCACAGGCGATGGCCCCCATCGCTCCGTATTTCATTTTGGTGCCACGCATGGCGATCCCCCTGTCCAGGTGTGAAATCCCCGGCCGGCATGACAGAGTCACGCCCTTGACCGGCCTGCCCCATGGCAGAACAAAATTTCTCTAGGATCCCGGATTGCCCTGGGCCTTGCGGGCCCGGCCCTGGCATTCGCCAGGCATCAATCCATGATCCGCACTGCCGGCTGGCAGTGACGGATCCCATGTGTGCGATCTGTGGTCGGGTGCATTTGTGCACCTCTTGATATCTGCAGGCTAAGTCGAGAAATATTGCGGTGCAACATTTTTCTTTGAATGACCCGAATTCGTATTTTTCTTCGATATTCGGGCTAAATCTGATCAATTGTGCACTTTTATGCTGTGAAAAAAAGAACTGGCGTCGGCCGCCGCCAGCAGGTCAATCCACAGAGTCGCGACAAAAAGGATGCCGCGCTGAAATTGCTGCAGCTGCTCAATAGAAGGTCAACCGGATTCTTTCGATTCACTGACAGCACGGCATCGGCGCCCGGAATCGAGCAGGATTGCCCGCTTTTGTGGCATGGATTGGCACCGCAAGACCCTGGACGACAAAAACATGTTTCGCCGTTCCGGGTATTTTTTTGCATCCCGACGCGTCACTGCGATGCCTTGCACACATTTTGTGCACATTTTTGCTTGCCATAGTGGAAACATCGCGCCACCTTGCACTGCAGCACAAGTCAGGAAGCGTCAGCGTCATGCGTAGCACAGCCACCCCAATGCCGATCATTTCGGCCGCGACCCGGACGGGTCTGCGGGGGCTTGGCGATACGGTCCTTCTCGTACTTGTACTTATTCTCACCTCCATAACGGGAGCGGTCTCCGCGCCTGCCAGCTAGCAAAAGCAAGTTTGGCAGACACGAAAAACCCCGCTCCCGGAACCCGGAGCGGGGTTTTTCGTGTCTGCAACACGGGAAATTCTGATGTCGACTGAAAAACCGAAGACTTCCGATACGATCACGCTCGGCGCAGCGCGTGCCCCGGCGCGCGCCATGCTGCGGGCTACCGGCATGTCGGACGAGGATTTCGACAAGCCGATGATCGCGGTGGTCAATACCTGGACCACGGTGACGCCGTGCAATATGCACCTGGCCGATCTGGCCGGACCGGTCCGCGATGCGATCCGCGAGGCGGGCGGTGTGCCGGTCGATTTCAACACCATCGTCGTCTCCGACGGCATTTCGATGGGCACGCAGGGCATGCGCGCCTCGCTGATCTCACGCGAAGTTATCGCCGATTCGATCGAACTGGCCGTGCGTGGCCATTCGCTGGACGGGCTGATCGTTCTGGTCGGTTGCGACAAGACCATTCCGGCGGCGGCCATGGCGCTGGCGCGCATGGATATACCGGGCTGCGTCCTCTATGGCGGCACGATCATGCCGGGCCGTCAGGGCGAGAAGGATTTGTCGATCCAGGACGTGTTCGAAGCGGTCGGCGCCCATGCCTGCGGCGCGCTCGACGATGCCGGCCTGGCCGAAGTGGAAAAAGCCGCCTGTCCCGGCGCCGGTGCCTGCGGCGGCCAGTTCACCGCCAATACGATGGCGATGATCCTGTCGATCATGGGCCTGTCGCCGATGGGCGCCAATGACATTCCGGCGCCGCATCCCGACAAGGCCGAGGCCGCTGCCCGTTGCGGCCGGCTGGTGGTCGACCTGGTCAAGTCGGGCACGCGCCCGCGCAGCTTCATCACCGAGACCTCGCTGCGCAATGGCGCCATCGCGGCCTCGGCCAGCGGCGGATCGACCAATGCCGTCCTGCACCTGGCCGCGATTGCCGCCGAGGCCGGCGTGCCGTTTTCGATCAATGTGTTTGACGAGGTGTCTGCAACGGCGCCGGTCATCACCGATCTCAAGCCGGCCGGCCGCTTCTTTGCCCACCATCTCTTCCTGGCCGGTGGCACGCGCCTGTTCGGGCAACGCCTGATGCAGGCCGGCTGCCTGGGCGATGCGCCGACCGTGACCGGAAAATCCCTGTTCGAGGAATTCGCCACTGCGGTCGAATCGCCCGGCCAGCGCGTCGTTTACACGGTCGCCAATCCGGTCAAACCCGATGGCGGTTTCCGCATTCTCTATGGCGATCTGGCGAGCGAAGGCGCGGTCCTGAAACTGTCGGGCCATTCGCACACCCGTTTCGAGGGCCCGGCCCGCGTGTTCGAGTGCGAGGAAGACGCCTTCGCCGCGGTCGGGGCGAACCGGATTGCGCGCGGCGATGTCATCATCATCCGCAATGAGGGTCCGCGCGGCGGCCCCGGCATGCGCGAAATGCTCGGCATTACCGGCGCCCTGGTCGGCCAGGGCCTGAGCGAGCATGTCGCCCTGATCACCGATGGCCGTTTTTCCGGCGCCTCCAAGGGCTTCGTCATCGGCCATGTCTGCCCGGAAAGCGTCGAGGGCGGCGCCATCGGCCTGATCCAAGAGGGCGACATCATCTGCATCGATGTCGCCGCGCGCCGGATCGATTGCGATGCCGATCTGGTCGCCCGCCGCAAGAGCTGGACCCCGCCTCTGCCCAATCCGATGGGCGGCGTCTTCACCAAATACTCCCGCCTCGTCTCGTCGGCCTCCACGGGCGCCGTGACGATCGAACCCACCATCACTCAATCCTCGAAACAGTCGAAGACCACCCAGGAGATCATCGCATGACCACCCCTCAGACACCCAAGCGCCGCATGGCGTTCGAGATCGACACCGCCGCCTTCAAGGCCAGGCCGGTCGCCGTCATCGGCTATGGCAGCCAGGGCCGGGCGCATGCGCTCAATCTCAAGGATAGTGGCTGCGACGTCATTGTCGGCGTCCGCCCCGGCGGCAAGGGCGATATCCGCGCCAAGGCCGACGGCCTGCGCACTGCACCGATCAGCGAAGCCGCCAAGGCCGCCTCGCTGATCGCCATGCTGACGCCGGACATGTCGCACGAGGCGATCTTCCGCGACGAGGTCGCGCCCAATCTGAGCGCCGGCGATGCGGTGCTGTTCGCCCATGGTTTCACCGTGCATTACGGCCGCATCCAGGCGCCGGAGGGTGTCGACATCATCCTCGTCGCGCCAAAGGGCCCGGGCGATCTGGTGCGCCGGGAATTCGAACGCGGCCGCGGCGTGCCCTGCCTGTTCGCCGTCAACCAGGACGCCTCCGGCACCGCCCGTGACCGGGCGCTGAGCTATACCGCCTGTATCGGCGGCTCCACGGCCGGCGTGATCGAAACCAGTTTCGCCGAGGAAACCGAAACCGATCTGTTCGGCGAGCAGGCCGTGTTGTGCGGCGGTGCCACCGAGCTGGTCCTGGCCGGCTATGAGACACTGACCGAGGCCGGCTACCAGCCGGAAGTCGCCTATTTCGAATGCATGCACGAGCTCAAGCTGATCGTTGACCTGCTCTATGAGGGCGGGCTCGCCAAAATGCATGAATTCATCTCGGAAACCGCGATCTATGGCGATCTGCGCTCCGGTCCGCGCGTCATCAATGCCGAGACCAAGGCGCGGATGAAGGAAGTGCTCACCGACATCCAGGACGGCACATTTGCCCGCGACTGGATCATGGAGAACCAGGCCGGCAAGCCGCAATACAACGCCCTGCTGCGCAAGGATCTCGAGCATCCGATCGAAAAGATCGGCGCCGAGCTGCGGGCCGAAATGCCCTGGCTGCAAGCCGGCTCCAACACCTGAACTCCCTGATCTGGACCTGATAATCACCATGCTTTCGACCCTGCCCAAGACCGAGACCCCGCCCAAGGCACGCTCCCGCAATACGGGCGCGCACCTGGTGGTCCGCACGCTGGAAAATCTCGGCGTGACCCGGATCTTCGGCTATCCGGGCGGTGCGATCATGCCCGTCTATGACGCGCTGACAGGGTCGAGCCTGAAGCATGTTCTGGTCCGTCACGAACAGGCGGCAGCCTTTGCCGCCGACGCCCAGGCCCGCATCACCGGCAAGGCAGGCGTCTGCCTGGCCACCTCGGGCCCGGGTGCCACCAATCTTCTGACCGGCATCGCCAATGCCTTCCTGGATTCCGTGCCCATGGTCATCCTGACGGGGCAAGTCCCGTCCGGACTGATGGGCACGGATGCCTTCCAGGAAGTCGATGTCTTCGGCATGACGCTGCCGGTCGTGAAGCATTCCATCATCATCCGCGATCCCGACCGCATCCCCGAACTGATCCAGGAAGCCTTCCGGATCGCCGAAGAGGGCCGCCCGGGCCCGGTTCTGGTTGATCTGCCCAAGGACGTGTTACAGGCCGAGGCCAATCCGCCTTCCCCCGGCGCGCCTCGCCCTGCTGCAGCGCCGTTGCTCGCCTCCGATACCCTCCTGGAGGCGGCAACGGCCCTGCTCACCCAGGCCAAGCGTCCGGTGCTGTATATCGGCGGCGGCGTCGGCCTGGGAAAGGCCGTCCAACCCCTGCGCGACCTGATGAGCCGCACCGGCATACCCGCCGTCGCGACCCTGAAAGGCCTGGGCTGTCCGCACCCGGATTCGCCCGATTTCCTGGGCATGCTCGGCATGCATGGCACCCGCGCCGCCAATCTGGCGGTGCAGGAAAGCGATTTGCTGGTCTGTATCGGCGCACGCTTCGACGACCGCGCCACCGGCAAGCCTGACACATTCGCCCCCGATGCGCGCATCATCCATATCGATGGCGATCCGGCCGAGATCGGCAAGCTGCGCTGGGCCGAGGTTGCGATCGGTTGCGATATTGCCGACGCGCTGACCCGCCTGAGGCCAGCCGAGCTGGATATCGCCGACTGGCGCAAGACCTGTTCCGACCGGGTCAAGGCCTTCGCCTTCGATTATGATGCGCCCGGTTCCGGCATTTTCGCGCCGGCGCTGCTGAAACAGTTGTCCGAAGCGGCGGGCGATGATTTCATCGCCGCCTGTGATGTCGGCCAGCACCAGATGTGGGTGGCGCAGCATTGCCGCTTCGCGCGCCCGGAATCCCACCTGACCAGCGCCGGTCTGGGCGCGATGGGCTATGGCCTGCCCGCCGGAATCGGCGCCGCGATGCAATGCCCCGACATGAAGGTTGTCACCATCACCGGCGATGGTTCGATCATGATGAATATCCAGGAGCTGGCCACCGCCCGCCGCTATGGGGTGCCGATCAAGATCCTGCTGCTGGACAATGGCACGCTGGGCCTGGTGCGCCAGTGGCAGGAGTATTTCTTCGAGGAGAATTTCTCCGAGATCGACCTCTACGACAATCCCGATTTCGCCGAGGTCGCCCGCGCCTTTGGCGTCGAGGCCTTCACCGTGCACTCGCGCAACGAAGTGCCTGAAGCCATTGACCGCCTGTTGCGGTCACGCGGCCCGATCCTGGCCCATGTGCTGATCGATCCCCGCGAAAACGTCTGGCCGCTCGTGCCGCCCGGCGCATCCAATGCTGAAATGATGGAGAGTTGAACATGAGCAATACCCTACACATCGAAATCTTCGAAATCGAAGGTGCGCTCGTGCGGCTTATCGGACTGATCGAGCGCCGCGGCTTTACCATTTCAAGCATGGCAATGTCGGCGCCGAGCAATGGCAGCGCCCGGGTCACGGTCGATGTCGCCGCCCGCGGCGGCGCCCGCCAGATCGAGGTTCTGATGCGTCAGATCGAGCGCCTGTTCGATGTTCACGCGGTTTCCAGAACCGTTGCAGCCGAGCCGCTGGACTTTGCGGCCGCGCTGGCCCCGGCCCCGACCGCCGAATGGAGGGACGGATGTCCAAACCAACAATAGTGCCCGCAGCACGCGGCGAGGACCGTGTCTTCATTTTCGACACCACGCTGCGCGATGGCGAACAGGCACCCGGCTTCTCGATGTCGCCGACCGACAAGCTCGAGATCGCCCGCATGCTGGAACGCGTCCGGGTCGACACGATCGAGGCCGGCTTTGCCGCCGCCTCGCTCGGCGATGCCGAAGCGATCAGGCTGATCGCGTCGGAAATCTCCGGCCCGACCATCTGCTCGCTGGCCCGCGCCAATCAGGCCGATGTCGACGCCGCGGCCCGGGCGCTGGAGCCGGCACGGCGCAAACGCCTGCACATCTTCCTCGCCACCAGCCCGATCCACCGCGAGGCCAAACTCAAAATGTCGCGGCTGGAAGTCTTGCGCGCGATCGAAAAAGCCCTGCTGCACGCCCGCGGCCGCTTCGACGAGATCGAGTTTTCCGCCGAGGACGCCC
>JBNMNI010000039.1:0-8506 GCA_051275375.1 Maricaulis sp.
GGCAATGCCTTGCGGCGCGCGCGCGCCAATTGCAGCGCCAGCTGATGGGCGAGCAATTCATCGAAGGCCAGACGTTCGCGTGCCGGATGCATCGGTTCGAGGTCTGCGGCGGACTGCGGGTGATGCGCCTGGCTCATCGCGCTCTTGAAGTCGGGCCAGCTGTGCTCGATGCACAGATCGCCATCCTGCCATTCGGGCATCGCGCCCAGCAGGCTCAGCGCGCCAGCGGCGGCCTTGCGCATTACCTTGGCGGTCAGCCCGGCGGTGAGCGGATAGACCGGCTCGAGCAGGGCTGTATCCGCGGCCTCGGCCTCGCTCATCACCAGATCGGGGTGAACCATCTGGATTTCCGAACCGAAACGCTCGGCACGGCCGGAAATAATGCGTGTCTCGCCGACGGGCAGGAGTTTTTCGAGATATTCGCGGCGGGCATGAAAATAGACCAGGTGCAAAAAAGCGGTGCCATCATACAGGCGCACCTTGTAAGGCTTGCCCTGCCGCGCACTGGGGAAATGTTCCTCGATCTTGGCGGTGAGGGTGACGATCTCCCCGTCCGGCGCCTCGGCAATGGAGGTGGTCTGGCTACGGTCTACCAGGCCGGTAGGCAGCTGGAACAGCACATCCTTGACCCGCGCGCCGGCCGCCTTGGACAGCAGCGCAGCCAGTCTCGGGCCGATACCGGGCAGGACGATCACGTCCTGGAAGAGGGGAAAGAGAATCTCGGGTCGCATCGTTTTGCACTCTATCGCCAAGTTCTGCATCTGCCACTGGTCGACGCGGCCTCATTCACGGACTATATCCGCCACCATGATCGAAACACTTGAGAATCGTCGCAAGAAACTGCGCATCCGGGCCTGGCGTCGCGGCTTCAAGGAAGCCGATCTGATCCTTGGCCGCTATGCTGACCAAGCCCTTGAGGGCATGTCGGCAACCGACATCGCCGATTTCGACCGGCTGCTCGATGAACTGGATGCGGATATCTATAGCTGGGTTATCGGCAGCGCAGCCACGCCGGAAGCGTTCGACACGCCGGTGATGGCCGCCCTGAAGCGTTTTCGCGTCGATCGCGACGCCGCCTTTGGCGACGGCCCGAAGAGCTGAAGTCACCCCCAGAAACGAAGACTGGCGAAATGTCCGAAATTGAGATGATTGCCCGGGTCCAGGGCACCGCTACTGTCTGCGGCGCGCCGGAAGGCCTTGATGCGCTGGTATTTGCCGACACGGCGCGGCTGCGGCGCGGGGTCAATGTCTTCATCGCGCGCGATGACAGCCGCGCGGCGGCCTTCGTTTCGGAACTGGATTTCTTCGCTCCGGGCCTGGAAGTCCTGCGCTTGCCGGCCTGGGATTGTCAGCCCTATGACCGCATCTCGCCCTCGCCGCGCGTGGCAGCGCGCCGGGCCGCGACGCTGGCGCGCCTTGCTTCCGGTGATCTGCCGGAAACCTGCCTTATCGTCACTACTGTCAACGCGATGGCCCAGCGTTGTCCGCCACAAGATGTGCTGGCCCTGGCCGGTATCATCGCGCGGCCGGGCAATCGCGTCGATGTCGAGATGCTCAAACGGCATTTCACCATCAATGGCTATGCCCGCGCCGCCACCGTGATGGAGCCCGGTGACTATGCCGTGCGCGGCGGCGTGATCGATGTGTTTCCGCCCGGGTCACCGGAACCGGTCAGGCTGGACTTCTTTGGCGATACGCTGGAATCGATCCGCTCCTTTGATCCGGAAACCCAGCGCTCCCTGCGCCAGCTGAAATCGATCGAGTTCAACCCGGTCAGCGAAGTCCTGCTGGATGAAGCGAGTATCTCGCATTTCCGGGCCGGCTTTGTGCGCAGTTTCGGAGCCGCCAAGGGTGGTGATCCGATCTATGAAGCCGTCAGTGCCGGGGCGCGGCCGGCCGGGGTCGAGCACTGGCTGCCCCTGTTCCACGATGCGCTGGCGACGCCCTTCGACTATCTGCCGGAGACGGCCCTGATCGCCGTCGACCATCTCGCCGACGACGCCTTTGCCGAGCGCGCCAAACAGGTCACCGATTATTTCGATGCCCGTCAGGAGGCGAGCAAATCGACTCACCAGTCGAGCCTGTCGGCACCGACCTATCGCGCCCTGCCGCCGAGCCAGCTGTATTTCGCCAAGGCCGAATGGGCCAAGACCCTGGCGGGGCGCACCGTGCGCCGCTTCACCGCCTTCAATGAGGCCGGGCCCCAGACAATCGATGTCGGTGGCAAGCAGGGCCGGATTTTCGCCGCCGAACGGGCGGCAGAGAATACCAATGTGTTCGATGCCGCAGCCAGGCATGTCCAGGCGCTGGTCGCCTCAGGCAAGCGCGTCGTGCTGGCTTCCTGGAGCGCAGGCGCGTCGGACCGCCTGGCTTCGGTGCTCAGTGATCACGGTGTCGGCAAGATCATCGCCGTCGAGCATTGGGACCAGGTTGCCAAGGCGCCGGCCAAGGCTGTGCTGCGGGCCATCCTGCCGGTCGAGCGCGGTTTCGAGACCGAAACCATTGCGATCCTCTCCGAGCAGGACATTCTTGGCGACCGGCTGGCGCGGCCACGGCGCCGCCGCAAATCCTCCGATATCATCGTTGAGGCCGGCGCCCTGTCACCGGGCGATCTGGTGATTCATGCCGATCATGGGCTGGGCCGTTTTATTGGCCTGAAGACCCTGCCGGTGCAGGACGCGCCACATGATTGCCTCGAGCTGGAATATGCCGGCGCCGCGAGGCTTTATCTGCCGGTGGAAAATATCGAACTCCTGTCGCGCTATGGTGCTGACAGCGATACGGCCCAGCTCGACAAGCTTGGCGGGGTTGCCTGGCAGGCCCGCAAGTCAAAGGCGAAGAAGCGTCTGCGCGATATGGCCGACGCGCTGATCAAGATCGCCGCCAAACGCCTGGCCCGCACCGCCGATCCGATCATTCCGGAGCATGGCACCTGGGATGAATTCTGCACCGCCTTCCCCTTCGCCGAGACCGATGACCAGCTCAATGCGGTCGAGGATGTGCTCGGCGATCTGGCGCGTGGCCGACCGATGGACCGGCTGATCTGCGGCGATGTCGGTTTCGGCAAGACCGAAGTGGCGCTGCGCGCCGCCTTTATCGTGGCGATGAGCGGCCGCCAGGTCGCTGTCGTGGCGCCGACCACCCTGTTGGTGCGCCAGCATTTCAAGACCTTCACCGATCGCTTCCGCGGCTGGCCGGTCAAGGTCAGGCAATTATCGCGTCTGGTCGGCACCAAACAGGCCAATGCGACCAAGGATGAGCTGCGCGAGGGCAAGGTCGAGATCGTGATCGGCACGCATGCGCTGTTGGCCAAGACCGTCAAATTCTCCGATCTCGGTCTGCTGATCGTCGACGAGGAGCAGCATTTCGGGGTCAAGCACAAGGAAAGGCTCAAGGAATTGCGCGCCGATGTGCATGTCCTCACCCTGACCGCGACGCCGATCCCGCGCACGCTGCAGCTCGCCCTGACCGGTATTCGCGACCTGTCGATCATCGCGACGCCGCCGGTCGACCGGCTCGCTGTGCGCACCTATATCGCGCCCTTCGATACCGTCACGATCCGCGAAGCCCTGCTGCGCGAGAAATATCGCGGCGGCCAGGCCTTCTTCGTGGTGCCGCGGATCAGCGATCTGGAGGAGATCATCACCTTTTTGCGCGAATCCGTGCCTGAGGTCTCCTTTGTGGCCGCGCATGGCCAGATGGCCGCGACCCAGCTGGAAGACATCATGACGGCCTTCTATGAAGGCCAGTACGACGTGCTGCTCTCGACCACGATCATCGAGTCCGGGATCGATATCCCGACGGCCAACACGCTGGTCGTCCACCGTGCCGACCGTTTCGGCCTGTCGCAGCTCTACCAGCTGCGTGGCCGGGTCGGGCGCTCCAAGACCCGGGCCTATGCCTATATGACGACGCCGGCGCGGCAAAAACTCTCCGATGGTGCCGAAAAACGGCTCAAGGTTCTGCACTCACTCGACGCGCTCGGCGCCGGCTTCACCCTGGCTTCGCACGATCTCGATCTGCGCGGTGGGGGCAATCTGCTCGGCGAGGAACAATCGGGCCATATCAAGGATGTCGGGGTGGAGCTCTACCAGTCCATGCTGGAAGAGGCGGTCGCCTCGCTGCGCGAAGGCGGCGATGAGCATGAGGAGGGTGAGTGGACGCCGCAGATCAATGCCGGCGGCGCTGTGCTGATCCCCGAATACTACGTCTCGGACCTTGATGTCCGGCTGCAGCTCTATCGCCGCCTGTCCTCGCTCGACAGCAAGACTGATCGCGAAGGCTTCGCCGCCGAATTGATCGATCGTTTCGGGCCCTTGCCGTCGGAAGTTGAGACATTGCTTCGCGTTGTCGCCGTCAAAACCCTGTGCAAACGAGCCGGGGTGGAAAAGGTCGATGCCGGTCCGAAGGGCGCGGTGATTCATTTCCGCGGCGACAAATTCATCGATCCGATGAGCCTGGTCGCACACATCTCGAAGAACCAGGGCCTGTTCAAGGTTCGCCCCGATCACAAGCTGGTCTTGCGCGCCGAATGGGATGCACCGGACGACCGTTTGCGTGCGGTCGAGCTGGCGCTGGCGCCGCTGGCCGATATGGCGGTGCGGGCACGCAAACAGGTCGAGATAGCGCTCTAGCCGTGAGCGGCGAGCGGATCATTGCGCTCAAGCTTGCGCACCGCGCGCTCGATCAAGGCTTCTGCCGTTTCGTCCGGCTGCACGTCGACCGAGGCTGACAGGACGGCGAGCCTGAAGGGCTGAAGTGGATCCTCGCTCTCAAAAGCGGTGCATTCGGCAATCGCCGCGACCCGGTTTGCGACGCAATCAATGCCGGTCGCATCGGTGAAGGGCAGCAAGGCGAGGAAAGTGTCGGAATTGATACGCGCCGCCGCGTCCTCGGTCCGCAGCAAATGCCGCAGCATGGCGGCAAATTGCCGTTTGGCCTTTTCCGTCGACGCGTCATCGGGGCCGCTTGTGCCCAGCGGTGCAATCACTTTGAGCGCCAGCACGGTAAGCGAGATTTCATCGCGCTCAGCCGCGTGAATCAGGTCCTGCAGGTGAGAGGTGATGAAACCGGCATGGAAGAGCCCGGTCTCGATGTCGAGCGTGCGCGGTTCGCGGCAGGCCTCCAGTGCAGCCTTGGCGCGGCGGCGGCGGCGGCGTTCAGCGGCCAGGGCGAGGATGCGGTCACGCATTTCCTCATCGCTGGTGCGCGGAGAAATAATGTCCGAAACGCCGCGGGCATAGGCCTCTTCGGCATTCTGGCTACCGCCATCGCTGTCCAGCAGCAGGACTGGCGTATGATAGAGGCGCGCATTGCGCCGCATCGCCGAGGAGATTGTGAAGGCGGTGTCGCGCTTGCCGGCGGCGTTGAGCACCACGGCATCGAAGGGGCGCTCGTGCAGATAGTCGAAGGCCGAATAGGATGAAAAAGCGCCGATCACCTCGGCATTGGCGTCCTTGAGTATATGCTGCAGCGCCATGAAGCGCGGCGAGGCATCGCCGACATAGAGCACGCAGGGCGCAGGGTCGACCGGATCGAGATTGCGGCCGCGATCGCCATAGAGCGCCGTGACGGCGGTGCGCCGCTTGGCCACTTCCTCCATCGCATGCAGCCGGGCGAGCGCGCGGGCACGGGCGGCGATCTGGACCGGCAGGGTCGGTTCGCGAATCCATGAATCGACGGCACTATTGGCCGTCAGGGCATCGGGATGCACCACAATAACGGGTCGGCGGCCGGGCGCGAAATGCTGGAAGGCCTTGAGCCCGTCTTCAACATCATTATCGCACTCGGCGAGAATGACGCTGCAGGCCCAGGGGCGCGAATGGCGCGCCGGCGGCGAATCAGCCCGGACGATCCGGGCGTGCAGGGCCAGGGATTCGAGTTGCTGCGCCAGACCGTTCACACGGTCGGTCATCCCGAATAACAGGACATTCAGTTCGCGACCCATGCGTCCCCCTGCCGCAGACACCGATGATTTGGTGTTTCTTGAGTTTGTCACAAGTGCCACGCTTTCGAAACCGCCGATTCGCAAGGAAGTAGACATGAAAGCGCAAGGTCCTCTAAAAGGCGTTAAAGTACTGGAATTTGTTGGGCTCGGTCCGGCGCCCTTTTGCGCGATGATGCTGGCCGATATGGGCGCCGACGTGGTGCGCATCGATCGGCCCGGCGCCCATGGCGGCGGTGCCAGTGAAGTACTGGCGCGCGGACGGCGCTCGATCTCGCTGAATATGAAGGATGACGGCGATCTGGCGATCTGCCGCGATCTGATCGCCAAGGCAGAAATCCTGCTCGAAGGCTTCCGGCCCGGCGTGATGGAACGGCTCGGCCTCGGGCCCGACGCGGCCTTCGCCCTCAACCCGGCTCTGGTCTATGGCCGCATGACCGGGTGGGGCCAGAGCGGCCCGCTGGCCCAGGCGGCTGGCCATGACATCAATTATATCTCCCTGACCGGGGCGCTCGACGCGATCGGCACGACGCAGACTCCCGTGCCGCCGCTCAATCTGGTCGGCGATTTCGGTGGCGGAGCGATGTATCTCGCCTTTGGTGTTCTGGCCGGCCTGCTGCATGCCCGCGCAACCGGCGAGGGGCAGGTGGTCGATGCCGCCATTGTTGACGGCGCCACCTCCCTGATGGCCTCGCAGCACCAGCTTGCCGCGATGGGATTGTGGAATACGCGGCGCGGCGAGAATCTGTTCGATGGCGGCGCGCATTTCTACGGCGTTTATCGCTGCGCCGATGGCGGCCATGTCTCGATCGGACCGCTGGAACCGCAATTCTATGCGCTGATGATGGACAAGCTGGGGATTGATCCGGCCTCGATGCCGGCCAGCTGGAAAAGTGAGGACTGGGCCAGTGCCAAGGCCCGGCTGGCGGAGATATTCCTTGGCAAGACGCGCGATGAATGGTGCGCCTTGCTGGAGGGGACGGATGTCTGTTTTGCACCGGTGCTGAATTACGAGGAGGCGCCGCTGCATGCCCACATGGCCGCGCGCGAGGTCTTTATCGAGGTCGATGGCGTGCGCCAGGCCGCGCCGGCGCCGCGCTTTTCGCGCACACCGGGCGCCGTGCAAGGCGCGGCCTCAAAGCCGGGTGCCGATCGCGATGCCGTGCTGGCTGACTGGAAGATAAACGGT
This sequence comes from Maricaulis sp., assembly GCA_051275375.1. Classification (GTDB taxonomy): domain Bacteria; phylum Pseudomonadota; class Alphaproteobacteria; order Caulobacterales; family Maricaulaceae; genus Maricaulis. The sequence continues at coordinate 7,134 of JBNMNI010000039.1, forward strand.
TGAAACCGAAACGCGTTTGACCTGCCACGAAGATGACTGAATGCGTTCATGCCGGGTTCAGGCCGAAAGCGGCAATCTCATCCTCGAGATCAACGGACACCCTTGTCCCTCGCAAGTCCGTTGCTCTTCGTAGCGATACGAATACCCCGAAACGCCGGTCGCCCCCAACGGCCGGCGTTTCATTTTGTGTCGAACCCGCGTGAAATGCAGTGGCCGGTTTTGCGGGTGACAGTTTTTGTCGCCCACCGGCCCCATGATGATTTCCAACGAGCCAATCGGATGGAGATCAATCATGGCAATCGCAATCAATGCCTATGTCGAAGGCGCCGGCGGCGCGCTGCGCTCAATGGCCCCGCACCGTTTTCGCGATGGTTATTACCGCATGCAACAGCCCGGTGATGATATCAGCTGCCTGCATGTCGAGGATCTGCGCTCGGTATGCCGTTATCTGCACAAGGGTTATCGCCTGGCGATGAGTGCGTCTGACGGGCATTCCATGCCATCCTGGCTGCCTTCCGACTCGGTGCGGATCGCCGTGCGCTGAGCGCTTAAGGAAAGCCGGGAAAATCGCTGCGGCGATGGCCGGCGACCATGGCGGCGAGGGCAGGCGGGGCCAGCACCTCGACCTGGTCGCCCCAGGCGTAAAGGTGCCAACACATTTCCAGATAGCCGCAAGCGGAAAAGCGCACGACCAGGGAACCATCGCTCTGTGCTTCACTGATCTGGTCGGGATGGAAGCGGAAGCGGGCCGCGTGCGGCGCGGCGCGGGCGGTGAATTTCCAGACAACTTCGCCAAACTCTTCCTCGTTCAGGAAGACGCCGAATGCCCGGCGGGCATAGGCATCAAGGGAGAAGCCCTCTTCGCGCGCGAACCAGATATCCGTGACCTTGGCGCGTTCGATGTCCTCGACGCGGTAATGGCGCAACCGTCCGTCCGGCTTGGACGGGTCGCGTGCGACCAGATAGCGTCTCGCACCCAATAGCAGACCATAGGGTTCGACCCGCCGCTGCATCGCGGCGGCGTCCTGGTGGCTGCGATAGAGAAAATCCAGCGTAAACGGGCCTTTGAGCGCTTCGGCAATCGCCGAGTCGACAGCCGGGTCGCTGGCCGGGCGCGGGCCGGGCCGGGCGGCATGGCCCATCGCTTCGAGCAAAGCCTCCTCATCGGCCTCCAGCCGGGCATGGCGCTTGTCGGGGGTGAGGATCTTGATGGTCTCGCGCAAGGAGCGCAGACGGCCAGCCTCTGTTGGCAGTCCCTGATGCTCCAGCGTCGTGCAGGCCAGTTCCAGGGTTGCGAGCTCATCGGGTGTCGGGGCAAAGAATTCGGCGACGCGGCGGCGCGGCACACGCCAGCGCTTGCGGCCTTCCGGATC
>JBNMNI010000040.1:0-8479 GCA_051275375.1 Maricaulis sp.
GTGCGCAAGTGCCCCGGAGAGATAATTCGGGTCGCTGCAGCAGATTGTCAGCAATCACCGCTGGACAGCGGTTCGATCCGCCGCAATCTACCGCCATGGTCACACATCCCATCTCAGCCTTCGCCGGATTTTCCGGCCGGCGCGCGCGCTTCGAGCACGATCTCCCCGACGCCGGGACAGCGCGAGAACTGATCGCACGCGTGCTGCGTCTGGCCCGGGAAGACGGCCTCCTGAGCACAACCGACCTTCGGCAGCGCCTGCTTCAAGCCGGCGTCGACCTCGACATGCCGCGTCTGGCCGATGCCCGCGCCTTTTTTAACAGCGGCGTTGCGCTCAATGCTGAGGCCGAAGAAGCCGGCCTGACCACGGATATCAGCCGCTTTGTCCTGCAGGTGCTGGAAAACGGCCTGGCAATCCGTAATTTTCCCGTCTTCGAGAACCGGATCGCCAATATCTATGCCCACGCCCAGGAAGCCGCGGGGGGATCAGTGGCGGCATATATTCCGGAACTGGCCAAGCAGGACCCGGACGCCTTCGGCCTCGCCGTTTGCAGCATTGACGGTCAACGCATGGCTCTGGGTGAGGCTGAAACGCCCTTCTGTCTGCAGTCCGTGGTCAAGCCGCTCAATTACGCGCTGGCCCTGGGCCTGAATGGCGAGCGCTATGTGCATGATCATGTCGGCCGCGAACCCTCCGGTCAGGGCTTCAACGAATTGACGCTCAATCGCGACAATCGACCCCATAATCCGATGATCAATTCCGGCGCCATCATGTGCAGCGCCATGATCCGGCCGGGGCGGCCCGTTGCCGAGCGCTTCGATATGTTGATGCGGTTCTGGAACTCGGCTGTTGGCAGCGGGGCCTGCAGCTTCGACGAGGCGGTCTACACCTCGGAAAAGGGTACGGCGGACCGCAATTTCGCCCTGGCGCGGCTGATGGACAGCCACGGGGTCTTCCCCGAAGGCAGTATCGTCGAGCGGGCGCTGGATCTCTATTTCCGCAGCTGCGCCATCTCGCTCGACTGCCGTGCACTTTCGGTGGCTGCCGCGACCCTGGCCAATGGCGGTGTCTGCCCACTGACCGGACACCGCATCGCCGAACCCGCCGCTATCCGCAACACGCTCTCGCTGATGCTGACCTGCGGCATGTATGACTTTTCGGGAGAGTTCGCGTTTGCGGTTGGCCTGCCGGCGAAATCCGGCGTCTCGGGTGGTCTGATGCTGGTCGTCCCGGGCGTCTGCGGCATCGGTCTGTGGAGCCCGCCGCTCGACCGGCTGGGCAATACGGTGCGCGGGCTTGAATTCTCGCGCCGCCTGGTCGAAGCCTTCCCCTTTCACATTTTCGCCGGGGCAAGCGGCGAACAGACATAGCCAGCTGGACATTCGCCGCGGCTATTCCCACCTTGCCTACTGTCATCATTTTTCGGGAGTCCCGCCATGCGACGTCGTCTTGTTCTGATCACTGGCGCCTCATCGGGCATAGGCCAGGCGCTGGCGCGTGAGTTTGCCGCCAATGGCTGGGACCTCGCCCTGACCGCGCGGCGCCAGGACCGGCTCGAGGCCCTCGCCGAGGAGATCAAGGCGCAATACGGCGTCGACAGCCTCGTCATCCCGGCCGATCTGTCCAAATCCTCCGCCCCGAAAAAGATCATCGAAACGATCGAGGCGGCCGGTCACCAGATTGACGGTCTGGTCAATAATGCCGGCTTCGGCCTTCCGGGCACCTATACCCAGACCAGCTGGAAGCAGCAGGCCGACTTCCTGCAGCTCATGCTGGGCAGCTATGCCGAGCTGGTGCACCGCGTGATGCCCGGCATGCAGGCGCGTCGCTTCGGCCGCATTCTCAATGTCGCCTCGGTCGCCGGCCTGATGCCCGGTTCTAAAGGCCACACGCTTTACGCCGCCGTGAAATCGGCCTTGATCAAGTTCAGCCAGTCGCTCCACTTCGAGGGCAAGGAATACGGCATCCACGCAACGGCACTGTGCCCGGGCTTCACCTATTCCGAATTCCATGACGTCAACGAAACCCGCGATCTGGTCTCGAAAATGCCGGGCTATTGGTGGTTGACCGCCGATCAGGTCGCCGAGGCCGGCTATAATGCCGTCCAGCACAATCAGCCGATCTGCGTGCCCGGCCTCTGGTATAAATTCCTCACCGGCCTCAACCAGGTGCTGCCAACCCCGGTCTCGATGTGGCTGATGGAACGCAGCACCGGCAGCGTCCGCCGCGGTGAAGTGGCGCCGGACAGCACAGCCGGGAACTGATCCATGCTCGACACCGGTCTGCTGCCGCTTTTCCTTGCCGGAAGTCTGGCGCTGGCGCCCGGGCCGGACATGGCTTCACCCTGGACACTGCGCCGCTGGGACATGCGTCAGCCTCGGCATCGCAGGCCTTTGTGCGTGGCTTGTTGACCAATCTGCTCAATCCGAAGATCGGCATGTTTTTTCTGCCTTTCCTGCCTCAGTTCACCAATGCCGGCATCGGGCCGATCTGGATCCAGATGCCGTTGCTTGGAGCAATCTTCTTCGCGATGGGAACCATCATGCTCATCTGCGTCGCGCTCGCCGCCGGAGCGGCGCAGGCCAGCCTGGCCCGCTCGCTCTCACTAAGGCGGGGATTGAACGCGCTCGCCGCCACGGCTTTCGGCGGCCTGGGTTTGCGCTTGATTTTCGGCGGCAATACCGATTAGACCTGCCGCTTATGTTACAAGCTGATCCCCGCCTGATCGTCGCGCTCGATAAGCCGACCGTCCAAGACGCATGGGCGCTTATCGAAGCGCTCGGCGATACCGTCAATTTCTACAAGATCGGGCTGCAACTCATCCCGATTGGCGGCATGGAGCTGAGTGCCCGCCTGAAACAGGCCGGCAAGCAGGTCTTTCTGGACTACAAGCTGCACGACATCCCGGCCACGGTCGAAAAGGCCACGCGCAGCCTGGCCGATACCGGCGCCGATCTCCTGACCGTGCATGCCGAGCCCGCAGTGATGCGCGCCGCCGTCGCCGGACGCGGCGATAGCGGGCTGAAAATCCTCGGCGTTACCGTGATGACTTGCTATGATGATGCGATGCTGATGGAGATGGGTTATGCCTATGGCACCCGCGATCTGGTCATGCGCCGGGTAGAGCAGAGCCTTGAAGCCGGCGTCGATGGCATTGTCGCCAGCGCGCATGAAGCCACCGAGATCCGCCAGAGATTTGGTGGCGACTTCCTGATAGTCACGCCCGGCATCCGGCCCGCCGGATCGGCCGCCAACGATCAGAAACGCATCGCCACACCCGCATCGGCACTCAAGGATGGATCGACGCATCTGGTGATCGGCCGCCCCATCAATGCGGCGACCGACCCCGCCGCAGCGGCCCGCGCAATTATCGCCGAAATGGCGCAGGCCGCGCCGCAACCGGTCACGGTCTAGCGAAGCTTTCCGCCTTCAACGGTAGGGGTAGGCCCGCAGCGGCGCGGTGTTTGGCGCGGCAAGCTGGCGATTATCAAGCGCCCGCACCTGCAGAATGCGGTGATCAAGCCCGGAAGAAGCTGTGCGCACCTGGCCATCGGCGGCGATCAGGATCATGCCGCGATAGCTGTAAAGCGGCACGAAGGGCCGCTCGACGCCGCCGACCAGGCCGCCATTGAAGAAATCATCGCCGAGCCGGACCGTTTCGCCCCCCGGCGATGCGGCTGGGTGCGACGGCACAGGGCCGGCTTGAGGCTCGGACCACCAATCAGCATGCTGCTCCGACGCGGCCAATGAGCGGCCTTCATGGCCTCGCGATACGGTCGATGACCGGATCTCCGGCTCCGCCGGCCGCCCGGGTGGCACAGCAGCGTCATAGCGCGCGGGTTGAGCGTAGGCTGACGGCTTCGGCGCAGCCGATTGCAGCGCCATGTCGAGGCCAGACGGCATTTCCGTGAAGCGGCATGGCGGCCCGGCATAGCTTCCGGCCAGAGCCTGACGAATCTCGGATTCGGAACAGATGCGCTCCGGCCCCCCGGCGAGGCGGGGTTCCGTCTGGGCATTGGCAAGCGGTGCGGTCGCCGCAAATACCAGCATCAAGGCAAGCAAGCGTCTCATTCCGGCACACTAGCCCGGACTTGGCAGAGCTGGAAGCTTGCGCACCCGGCACGCGAACTTTGCCCGGCGATGACCGCTATCAGGTGTAGAGAGGCTTTCTGGGCGGGCGCCCCGGCCGGTTTCAGAAGTCGCAGGTCATGCCCTTGCGTTCCCAGTCGCCGAACCGGGTCGGCTCGAGACCCTTGGGTCCGCCGGTTTCGGCCGGCCCCTCGGCCCTGGCGTCGATGGCGGCACGGCGTGCCTCGGCCTCGGCCAGGGCACGTTGCGCCGCAGGTGTCAGCAGTTTGTCAGGGGCATTGGCTGCCAGGGGATTTTCGGGGATGTTTTCCATCCCTAACCGTTACAGCCATGAAGGCGCCGCGCCAAGCTTGCAACTGCTCGCGGGGCCCCTGCGGCCCGGACTATTAGACGTAGCGCGGCCGCCGTGCTAGCTGGCGCCCATGAGTGATGGACTTGATCCCCGACGGGTGGCTGCCCGTGCCTATTCGCTTGTGCTCAAACAGCACAAAACAATTGAATCCGCCCTGGATCGCGATCCCGGCTTTGCGGCGATGAGCGATCGCGACCGCGGCTTTGCCCGTGCGATTGTCTCGACGACTTTCCGCCGCCTCGGACAGACCAGGCTGGTCCTGAACAAGTTTCTCGCCAAGCCGGTCGAAGAGAATGCCGCGCCGATCCAGGCCATCCTGCTGACCGGCGCCGCGCAATTGCTCTGGATGGGCGTGCCGCCGCACGCTGCGGTCTCGTCCGCCGTATCGCTGGCCGATGAAGACGACAAATCCCGCCGCCTCAAGGGTCTGGTCAATGCCGTGCTGCGCAAGGTCGACCGCGAGGGCCCCGCCCTTGCCGGCCTGACCGCGCCGCAGGAAAACCTCCCCGAATGGCTGGTCCAGAGCTGGCGCACCGCCTACGGGCCCGGTCAGCTCAGCAAGATCGCCAATGCCCTGCTGGAGACCCCGCCGCTCGATCTGACCGTCAAGATCGCCTCCGAGCGCGAACACTGGGCTGCCGAACTGGGCGCCACCATCCTGCCCAATGGCACATTGCGCCGCGCCAGCATCACCGACCTGACCACACTGCCCGGCTTTGCCGAAGGTGCCTGGTGGGCCCAGGACGCTGCAGCCTCGCTGCCCGCCCAGCTTTTGCGGGTCAAGCGGGGCGAGACCATTGTCGATCTCTGCGCCGCACCAGGCGGCAAGACCATGCAGCTGGCGGCCATGGGCGCCAAAGTCATCGCCGTCGATGTCTCCGAGCAACGCATGCAGCGGGTCACCGAAAACCTGCAGCGCACTGGGCTGAAGGCCGAACTGGTCGTCGATGACGGCCGCACCTGGCGTCCCGATCACCGCGTCGATGCGGTTCTGCTCGACGCGCCCTGCACCGCCACCGGCACGCTGCGCCGCCACCCGGAAGGCGCCTGGATCAAACGGCCCGAAGACGTCGCCAAACTGCAATCGCTGCAGTTCGAGCTCATCAAATCGGCGATCCGGATGATCAAGCCGGGCGGACGTCTGATCGTGTGCACCTGTTCGCTGCAGCCCCAGGAGGGCGAGGCGCTGGCCAATACGATTTCGAATTATGAGAGCCTGGCGCCATTCGCGATCACCCGCAACGAGCTCCCCGACCTGGCCGAATCGGTCACCAAGGGCGGATTCATGCGGGTCACGCCGGCCGTCTGGCGCAGTCATGGCGGTATGGACGGATTCTTCATCGCGCGCTTCTCCAAACGCGCCTGATCTGAGCGTCCGTCAGTTCCAGAAGCGGGCGTGTCTTGCACCCGTGCAGCAGCACTGTTATCCGATCTGTCATGGGCGCTCCGGTTTACATTTCACCATCCATCCTGTCGGCGGATTTCGCCCGGCTGGGAGAAGAGGTTCGTGCGATCGATGCGGCCGGCGCCGACTGGATCCATATTGATGTCATGGACGGGCATTTTGTGCCCAATCTGACCATCGGCCCTGCCGTCATCAAGGCCTTGCGGCCCCATAGCGACAAGCCTTTCGACGTCCATCTGATGATAACGCCTGTCGATGCCTTTCTCGACGCCTTCATCGATGCCGGCGCCAATATCATTACCGCCCATCCCGAGGCCGGCCCGCATTTCCACCGCACCGTCCAGGCGATCAAGGCGCGCGGCGCCAGGGCCGGCGCAGCGCTCAATCCGTCCTCATCGCCGGATTTGATCGATTATGTGCTCGACGAGCTCGATCTGGTGCTGGTGATGAGCGTCAATCCGGGCTTTGGCGGCCAGAGCTTCATCGACAGCCAATTGCGCAAGATCGAAACCCTGCGCGAACAGGTCGAGCGCCGCGGTCTGTCGACGATTATCGAAGTCGATGGCGGCGTGACGCCAGCCAATGCCGGCGCCTGCATTGATGCCGGTGCCAGCGCCCTGGTTGCCGGATCCGCCGTATTCAAGGGCGGCCCCGATCAATACCGCACCAATATCAGCGCGTTGCGCGGGTAGAGGCCATGGCTGGCGCGGTCCGTCTGTCTGACTATGCCATTGCCGCGCTGCAGGCGCTCAGGCGCGAGGCCTCCTCGACTTTCAACGCCGTCGGCCTGTTGCGCTCAATGCGTACGCTCGGCCCGGTCCCCGATGCGCTGAGCGCCTTTCCCACCGATTTCCAGGCCGGCAAACCCGAACGCGGCACCGCAATCATCGCGGGCCATTTCCTGCTCGCCGGCGACCAGCTCGATGCGCCGCCGGGCGAGGCGGGCATATGGACACGCTCGACGCCGTCACGCGCCTTCGCGCGGCGCCTGCACGGGTTTGGCTGGCTGCGCGACTGCGCCGCAGCGCCCAGCGAGGAAGCCGGCAATGAGGCGCGCCGGCTGACCGATGCCTGGGTCAAGGCCTTCGGCCGCTGGAACAGTTTTTCCTGGTCCCAGGACGTACTGTCCTCGCGCCTGATGAACTGGTTGCGCAATGGCGAGCTCCTGTTCGGCGCGGCTGATGAGCCCGAGCCTGAGGCGGCAAGATACCGCTCGGCCCGCCTGCGCTGTCTCGTGCGCCAGGCGCGCTATCTGCAACGGGCCCTGCCGCTGGCGCCGGACGGCAGTATCCGCCTGCGCTGCGCCGCCGCCCTGACGCTGGCCGGCCTGTGCCTGCCCGGACAGGCGGCGATGCTGAAAGCCGCGCTCTCCAGCTATAGCCAGGAGATCGAGCGCCAGATCCTGCCCGATGGCGGCCATATCTCACGTGCACCCCGCGCCGTCGCCGAAGCCCTGATCGACCTGGTCACCGTGCGCGATGTCGCAGCCAGCCTCGATACCGAATTGCCGCCGGGCCTGACCCGCGCAATCGACCGGCTCGCCCCCATGTCGCGCTTCTTCCAGATGGTCGATGGCGGGCTGGCCAATTTTCACGGCGGCGGCGAGGGTGACCGCGCCGCTCTCGCCGCGATCCTGGAACGCGATGACATCAAATCGCGCAGCTTCGGTTTCGCACCGCATTCCGGTTATCAACGCGCCCAAGCCGGCGGCGCGACAATCCTGCTCGATGTCGGCGAGCCGCCGCGCGGCGAGCTGAGCGTCGATGCCCATGCCAGCGCCCTGGCGTTCGAATTATGCACCGCCAGTGGCCGCCTGGTGGTCAATTGCGGCTGGGATGATGATCAGCCCGCCAATTGGCGCGAGGCTGTGCGGGCAACGGCGGCGCATTCGACCCTGACGCTGGAGGAAACCTCCTCGGCGCGCCTGCTGCCGCCAGGCTGGCGCCGCGATCTGCTCGGCGCGAGACTGGCCACCTCGCCCGGCCCTGTCACCGCCCGCCGCAATGAAGAAGACATGGGTGTCTGGCTGGAAGGCGGCCATGAGGGCTATCGCGAGCAATACGGGCTGTCCCACCGCCGCCGGGTCTTCCTGGCCGCCGATGGCGGCGATCTGCGCGGCGAGGACGCCCTGTTCCGCCCGATCGAGGACGGCCCGCCCGAGGATGTCGATGTACGCTGGCGTTTCGCCATCCGCTTTCACCTTCATCCCAGTGTTCGTGCCTCGCTGGCGCGCGACTCGATGAGCGTCCTGTTGGTGCAGGAGAGCGGCGCTGGCTGGCGCTTCCGCTCCGATGGCGGACCGATCCGGCTGGAGCGGTCCGTCTACCTGGCCGCCGGTGCGCCGCCCCAGCGTGCGACGCAGATTGTCGTCCAGGGGGAAGCCGAACCGTTCGGCGCAGGCGACCGGCCACCAAATCGTGTACGCTGGGCCTTTCAGCGCCTCGGCCGTATCGGCGGCGCTGCGGGGGAAAACGCATGAGCACACCGCGGCCACAGGGACCGGTCGGAATATCGGCCAGCAGCAAGCTGACGATGATCTGGGTTGCCCTGTTTGATCTCGGCGCCGGAGCCGCATCGATGTGGGCGGCGATCCACCTGCGCTACATGATCGAGGGCACGCCGCCACCCGATGC
>JBNMNI010000041.1:0-8407 GCA_051275375.1 Maricaulis sp.
CTGCGCGAAATCGAGGATATCGACTACGTGTATTACGTCACCGCTCACGAGGCGGCACACCAATGGTGGGCGCATCAGGTGATGTCGGCCAATGTGCAGGGCGGCACGATGCTGATCGAAAGCTTCGCCCAGTATTCGGCCCTGATGGTGATGCGCCAGGAATATGGCGAGGATGCCATGCGCCGCTTCCTCAAATTCGAGCTCGACCGCTATCTCAGCGCTCGCGGTTCGGAAGCGATCGAGGAATTGCCGCTCTACCGGGTCGAGAACCAGCAATACATCCATTACCGCAAGGGTTCGGTGATCATGTATGCGCTGCAGGACTATCTCGGCGAGGATGTGGTCAATCACGTCATGCAAAGGCTGATCGCCGAGCGGGCCTATTCCAGCGAGCCCTATGCGACGACGCTCGATTTCCTGCGCCTGTTGCGCGAGGAGGCCGGGCCCGAACACGAGCAGATGATCCATGATTTCTTCGAACGGATCGTCCTGTTCGATCTCAAGGTCACCGAGGCGGTGGCGACACCGCGCGAGGATGGCCGCTGGGATGTGGTGATCGATGTCGAGGCGCATAAATTCGCCGCCGACGGGGCGGGCGAGCAGACCGAGGAGGACATCGATTACATGATCGATATCGGTGTCTTCACCCGCGATCTCGACGGTCCGATCGAAGGCTCCGATCATGTGCTCTACATGCAAAAGCACCGCATCAACGAGACCATGATGCGCATCGAACTGATCGTGGACCAGGAACCCGTCTATGTCGGGATTGATCCCTATAACAAGCTGATCGACCGCAATTCGGACGATAATCTCAGCCGGGTGACGATCGAATAGCGCAGGCATGAGCGAGCGGGAGGCGATCCAGCCTCCCGCTCCGCCCGCTCCAACTTCACGCCGCCGGCGCAATCACCAGGTCAGGCGGACGCGCAATCACCGGGTAGGCATGCCGGCTTCGCGCCGCTCCTGTCCCGGCATCCGGTCCGGGGGCGTGCCGCGTGATGCTGGCGACGAAATCAGCGAACATCGACAGGGCTTCGCGCGCCTGCAGATAGCCCTTGGTGTTCTGCCCGTCCCAGAAATTCCAATAGCCGGGCACATGGCTGATCACCGAGAGATCATTGCCCAGATCGAGAAAACAGGTCGGGGCGCGCAAGAGGAAATTCTTGAATCCATTGGTGTCCTGTCCGCTGGAGAAGCGCTGGAAAACCGCATCATACTCCTGCATCACCGAGTTCAGGCTCGACCAGCGCGCCCGGGTTTCGTCAATGATCTGCCGGCGCATATCCTCGATTTCGGTGCGTTCGCTATCGCTGGCGCCGACAATGGTGACATTGCCGATCTGCTGCAGGAAATGCTTCAGGCCGGCAAAGGCCTCCGACATCGACCAGCGGTAATAGAGAATGCCCTTCCAGCCGAACATGCCGGCCTTGAATTCCGCAAGTGTCATGTCGAGCGACTGGCGCAAATCGGCGAGGCGATCCTCGGTCTCGTTCGAGAGCAATGACTGGGCAAAACGCAGGGCGCGGCTCTCATCCTCACCGTTTTCATGCGTGCCGAAAGCCAGCGAAACCACTGCAACGATCTGGCGCGCAACGGCGTCTTCCATCCGCGCGATCTCGCCGGCGGAAATATCGAAATAGAGCGGGGCCACGGGGCGGGCATGGTCGCGATAGCGCTCGGCCAGCAGGAAAGGGTCGAAACTGGGCAGGGCCGCGAGTTCGCGCAGCCGCATCAGATCGAGTTCCAGCAGATGCGGCTCGTGCGGTCGGTCGAACAGGGTTCGCATCTTGGCGACGAAACCGATCTCCTCGACGAAGACCGCATGGCCGCCCAGCGACAGATCGCTCTCGGCCAGCGGCACGATGATCTTGGTCACGACCGGCTGACGCGACATCAGATAGGCGCGCTCATGGGCACGCACCGTGTGTTTGACGATAAAGGCGCGGTTCAGCCGCGGATGCAGGAAGAAGGGCGCGTCGCGATGATGTTCTTCTTCGCCATGCAGCCGGGCAATCGAATGCAGGTCGAGAATGCGGCTGGTCGCGCCGCCCTTGAGGATGTTGCGTAAATCGGATCTGGCAATCGGTCTGACGCGGCTCATTCGCGGTCCTCCAGGCTCGGAGGAAGGCTAGCGATGGCGTTTTAACGTCCGGTCGGTTTTGCCGGCAGCATTCGAGATTCAATTAAATCGAATGCCGCGAATCCTGCCCGTCAAAACCGTCTCAGCGCCCGTGGGCCGGCGCCTTCAGCAGGGAGAAGAGGAAGCCGGCCCCGGCGCCGGCGAGCGCCAGGCTGAGCAGGCCCGGCAAGGTCCGGCTTGATGCGACGGGCGTCACCGTCGAATGCAGGACTTCGCCATAATAGGCGGTGATCGCCATCATGATGCAGGCAATGGCCACGCCGCCCGCCAGGGTGAAGCCGATCCGCCGCCAGGGCTTGCCGAGCAGGCGCGCGGTCCAGCCGGCAATCGGGAAGGCAATGGTAAAGCCGATCAGCACCACGACGAAGAGCGTCGGTCCAAAGCCCAGCAGATCGCGCTTCATGGCGTCGATCCGCACTGCGGCAGGAAAGTCAGCCCCGACCGCAGACAGGGATTGCAGGACGACATGGGTGTTGGCGATGCTCACCAGCACGCTTCCCACCAGCACGCTCAGGAGAAATATCAGGAAGGTGCGAAAAATCGACATGGCGCGTGGCTTTCCGGGACTCTACACAATGTGCACCAGTCTATAGACTGTGTGCCGAGACGACAATTGACGGAGTTTGACCATGAGACATTGGGTTTTTGCAGCACTGGCGGCGACGGTCATGAGTACGGCGGGCTTCGCCGAGCAAAGGCAGGAGACCGTGATTGAGGGGCTGGAATTCCCCTGGAGCCTTGCCTTCCTTCCCGACGGCGGCATGCTGGTCACGGAAAAGCCCGGCCGCTTGCGTCTGATCGATGAGGCCGGCCTGCGCGCCGAACCCGTCTCCGGCCTGCCCGATGTGCTGTATTCCGGTCAGGGCGGCCTGCTCGACGTGGTCCTGCATCCCGATTTTGCCACCAATCATCTGGTCTATCTCACCTGGTCGGAGGGCGAGCCGCGTGACAATACGCTCAAGCTCGGCCGCGGCCGGCTGGAAGGCATGGCGCTGGTCGGGTTCGAGGAGATCTTTGCCGCCGCGCCGCGCCGTGACACTGACGTGCACTACGGCGCACGGCTGGCCTTCCTGCCCGACACTACGCTCCTGCTCGGCATTGGTGACGGCTTCGACTATCGCGAGGAAGCCCAGCGTCCGGCCTCGCATTTCGGCAGCTATGTCCATCTCAATGCCGATGGCAGCGCGATCACGAGCCCCTTCGCCGATGCCGCGCCGGGCGTCTACACGATCGGTCACCGTAATCCGCAGGCGATCGCGATCGATCCGGTAACCGGCATTGTCTATTCCAACGAACATGGTCCGCGCGGCGGCGACGAGATCAATATCCTGGTCGAGGGCCGCAATTATGGCTGGCCGATCGCCACCCATGGCGTCGATTATACCGGCGCGCTGGTGAGCCCCTATACGAGTTACCCGGGCATGCAGGATCCATTGCTGTTCTGGGTGCCCTCGATCGCGCCCTCAAGCATGGCCGTTTATCACGGTGCCATGTTCCCCGACTGGGATGGCGATCTTCTGGTCACCGCCCTGATCCGCGGCGATGCCGATGTCGCGTCCGGGCATTTGCGCCGGATCGATCTGGAAAGTGGCGGCGTTGCGGGTCAGGAGATCCTGTTGGGCGATGTCGAGGCGCGAATGCGCTATGTCGCCGTCGGGCCCGATGGCAGTATTTACGTGCTCACCGATGATCCCGAGGGCGAGCTGATCCGGCTCTATCGCGACTGATCACTCCGCGACGGCGCGGTCATCGCCATGCCCGGGCAAGCGGCTGTCGATGACCCGCCGGCGCCATTGTGCCAGCCGCGAAGGCGCGGCGAGAAGGACCGGGGTCAGGATCAGGGTCAGCAGGGTCGAGAAACCCAGCCCCCAGACCACGGCCGAGGAGAGTTGCACCCACCATTCGCTGGCCGGCCCGCCGACACCGATCACGCCGCGGGTGAAATCGGCATTGATCTGCCAGGCCATCGGCAAGAGCCCGAAAATCGTCGTGATCGTGGTCAGCATGACCGGGCGCAGGCGCTGGGCGGCCGTGCGGATCACCGCTTCATCGACTGCCATGCCAAGCCCGCGCAGGCGCTGATAGGTGTCGATCAGCACGATATTATTATTCACCACAATCCCGGCCAGCGTCACGATACCTGTGCCCAGGAAAAGGATGGAGATATAGGGGAAGGTCAGCATCACGCCGAGCAATACCCCGACCACCGAGAGCACGACGGCCAGCAGGGTCAGGATGACGTGCCAGAAATTATTGAACTGCCACAGCAGGATTACCGCCATCATGAAGAGCGAGGCGATCATCGCGCCGGCGAAGAAGGCACCGGCCTCGGCATTTTCCTGGTCGGCGCCGAGATATTCGATCGAGACGCTGCGGTCGATATTGCCAGTCTCGACCTGGTCGTCGATCCAGCTGCGCACTTCGGCAACCAGAAGATTGCCGGCATATTCTTCATCGGCATTGGCGCGCACCTGCAGCACGCGCTGGCCGTCGCGGCGGCGGATGGAATCAATGCGAGGCCTTGGCTCCAGCGTCACGAAATTCGACATCGGCACGGTGCCGTTGAGCGTATTGACGCGAAGATCGCCCAGCCGGGAAATATCGCGATCCTCCTCGGGGAAGCGGACGCGGATATCAACCTCCTCATCGGCATCGTCGGGCCGGTAGCGGCCCACCAGCGAGCCGGTGGTGACCAATTGCACCGCTGCGCCGACCTGGGTGACATCGGCGCCAAAACGCGCCGCCTCGGCACGATCGACATCAAGACGCCATTCCACGCCCGGCAGGGGCAGGCTGTCCTCGATATCGACCAGGCCTTCCATCGTGTCGAGATGGGCCCGGATCAACCGCGCGGCGCGTTCCAGCGCCGCGGCATCATTTGAGCGCAACTGGACCTGGACATCCTTGCCGACCGGCGGGCCTTTCTCGAACGGCCGGACCTCGATGATGACGCCGGGTATGCCGATCATGGCTTCGCGGATCTGGCGCTCGATCAGGCGGCCATTGGGGCGTTGTCCGAAGGGTTCGAATTCGACGAAGATCCGCGCAATACTGTCGGCGGGCGCCGAGCCTGTGCCGTCAAACGGGTTATTGTCCGGCGGCTGGCCGGCGACGGTGTAATAGCCCTTGATCCCCTCAATCCCGGCAAGGCGGCTCTCGGCTTCGAGCGCAATGCCGTATTGCTCGGCCGGCGAGATATTGCCGCGCGCGCGCACGAAGACATAGAGTTGCTCCGGCTCCGCATCGAGGAAGAATTCGGTCCGTTTGGGATGCAGCCCGAACAGGCTGGCCGAGCTGGCCGCGAAACTGCCGATCACCAGCACCACGATCAGGACACCGCTGAGCGTCACCGCGATCGGGCGTTTGATGAGGGCGGCGACCAGCTTGGCATAGCGCCCGGTCAGACCGGGCAAATCGGTCGGGTCGCTGTCTTCCTGGGCGTTGAGATGGGCGACGGCCGAATTGGTGTCGACGACACCGCCCTTGGGGCCGAGCACCGAGCCGAGGGTTGGCAGGAAGATCAGCGCCATCACCAGGGCCGATGAGAGCACGAAGATCAGCGTCAGCGGCAGATAGGCCATGTATTGGCCGGGAATGGAATTCCAGAACAGGAAGGGGATGAAGGCGGCCAGCGTCGTCGCTGTCGATGAGACAATTGGCCAGAACATGCGCTTGCCGGCATGGGTATAGGCCTGTTTGCGGGTCTCGCCCTCGGCCAGTTTGCGATCGGCGTATTCGACCACGACGATGGCGCCATCGACCAGCAATCCGACCGCCAGCACCATGGCGAACATCACCATGAAATTGACGGTCAGCCCGTAGAGACTGAGCAGAAGGAATGAGAACAGGAAACTGGACGGAATCGCCAGCCCGACCAGAAGCGCCGAGCGCAGGCCGAGCGCGGCAACCACGATGATCAGGACCAGGACAATCGCCAGCACGATGGAGCTGGTCAGGCTGTGCAGCGAATCGCGCACATAGGTCGATTGATCGAGGCTGAACTGGTAATGCACCGTCTCCGGCCACAGGCTCGCGATCTCGGCGGTCAGCGCCTGGACGGCGGCGCTGGTATCCATGATGTTCTCGCCGCTGCGCCGGACAACCTGCAGCGTGAAGGCGGGCTGGCCATTATAGCGCGCATAGCTGTCGGCATCCTTGAAGGTGCGGCGCACGGTGGCGACATCCTGCAGGGTCACAACTGCGGTGTTGGAACTGGTGAGCGGCAGGTTGAGGGCATCATTGGCCGTCTCGAACAATCCGGGCACCTTGACCTGGAAGCGCGCCGCGCCGCTATCGAGCGAGCCGGCAGCGATCAGGCGGTTATTCGACTGCACCGCATTGAATAATTGCGCATAGGTGACGCCATGCGATTCCAGCAAAGCCGGATCGATCACGATCTCGAGCACTTCCTCGCGCAGGCCCTGGACATCGACCTGCAGGATTTGCGGCAGGGCCTCGATCGCGTCCTCAAGCTGGCGCGTCAGCTGGAACAGGGTGCGTTCCGGTGCATCGCCATAGACCTGGACCGCGATGGTCGGGGCCAGGCCGGAATTGAACTCCTGCACCACCGGTTCGCGCGCATCCTCGGGGAATTCGCGCCGGGCCATATCGACCGCCTCGCGAACATCCTGCACGGCCCGGTCGGAATCGAACGGCACCTCGAATTCGGCGACCAGCGATCCGGCGCCAAGGGAGGCCGTGCCCTGGAGTTCGACCAGCCCATCGATCGAGCGCATCTCGGTTTCGGCCGGCCGCACGATCAGGCGCTCGGCATCCTCCGGCGAAATCCCGTCCAGCGGCACCACAACGACGACATAGGGGAAGGGGATGTCGGGGTCGGATTCGCGCGGCAGGGTCAGGAAGGACACCATGCCCGCGATCAGGGCGCACAGAAAGATCGCCAGGATCATCCGGGCGCGATTGACCGCAAAGTCGACAATCCCGGTCACTCGGCCGCTCCACCATTGGCGATCCGGACCTGGATGCCGTCATCGACGAAATCCTGGCCGACCGTAATCACCGTGGCCGGATCCGGCAGGCCGGAAACCCAGACCTCCTGCCCGTCATCGCTGAGCAGCTCGACTGGCAGGAAGCGGACGATATTGCCGGTCTCGACAATGCGCACGCCCAGCTCGCCGCGGGCATTGAGCGCCAGGACCGAGGTCGGGATGCGGTGGGCCGGCGCGGCGGCGAGCGGAATCATGATCTCGGCGGTGACGCCGCTGCGCAGCTGGCCGTCCGGATTGGCCGCTTCCAGCTCGAGGCGGAAAGTATGCGTCGCCGGATCGGCGCGGCGCTCGACGAAGCGCACCGTGCCGGCCACTTCCTCGCCGGTAATCAGGCGCGCCGTACCCGGCATGCCCGCTGCCAGGCCGGCGACATCGCGCTCGGCGATCTCGGCAGTGATCAGGATCGGGTCCATCTGGACGACGGTGCCGCAGGCGGTTCCCGGTGCCAGGTAATCGCCGATCTCGCCGGCGCGATTGTCGAAATAGCCGTCGAAGGGCGCGCGGATATTGATATTGGCCAGCTCCTGCCGCGCCGCCTCGAGCCGGGCCTGGGCCGCATCGCGCAGGGCTTCGACGCCGGCGACGGCATTGGCGGAGCGATGGCCGCGATTGAGCAGTTCAACCGCCGCATTGTAATCAAGCTCGCGCGTGCGGTATTCCGCCTCGGCCTGGGCAAGGGCGGCGCCGCGGGCATCGGTATCGAGCTGGCACAGGATATCGCCTTCGGCCACGACCGAGCCCTCGACGGCCGGAGTTGCCACGACGCGCCCGCCCGTCTCCGAGCGCGCGACGACTTCGCGGAAGGCCTCGGTACGGCCGCGCAGGACCAGCCTGGCTGGCCGGTTCTGGGCGTGGACGGTTTCGGTCACCACCTCGAACAGAATGTCGTCACCGGTCCGCGGACCGGCCGGGTGTTGCGGTTCGCCCTGCAACAGGGTTCCGATCGTAAACAGGATGACGACGGCGATGAAGATCGCGAGGGCGGTCAACTGGGAACGGTTCAACGAAATCATAATGGTGTCCGGCAACGGGTTCGTGCGCCCTGGTCAGCAAGCGAACAGTGTTTACTTCCAAACCTAGTTACAGCCTGGCGCCGCCCGGCGCGAGAAATTTCGCCGCGCGAGCGACGGTGAATTGCACCCAGAGGCTTTAGACCTCTTGCCCTGCACACCAGCCCGAGGACCAGGCCCACTGAAAATTATAGCCGCCGAGCCAACCGGTGACATCAACGGCCTCGCCGATGAAATACAGGCCC
>JBNMNI010000042.1:0-8389 GCA_051275375.1 Maricaulis sp.
GAAGTGGCAAACAGGAAACCGCCCGACTGCTTGACGATGCCATAAACGGTCGCCAGGCCCAGGCCAGTGCCCTTGCCGGCCTCCTTGGTGGTAAAGAAGGGCTCGAAGATCTTCTCCAGCGTCTCGGCATCCATGCCATGGCCTTCATCGCTGACGGCGATGGCGACCCAGGCACCGGCACGCGGATTGGGGGCGCCGGCCCTGCGGACATCCTCATCGCTCAGCGTCGAGGTCCTGATGATCAGCGAACCGCCGCCCTGGTCGCGCATGGCATCGCGGGCATTGGCGGCCAGATTGATGATGGCGGTTTCGATCTGGCCCTTATCAACCTTGATCAGCGGCACATCGCGGCCATGAATAATGTCGAGCCGCACCGTCTCCTCGACGATCTGGCGCAGCAGCACCGAGACGTCGGAGAGGAGATCGCCGATATCCATCGCTTCCATGCGGAAGGTCTGCTTGCGCGAGAATGCCAGCAGCTTGCGCACCAGGCCGGCGGCACGAACCACGGTCTGGTTGATCGATTGCAGCTCGCCATAATCGGGATCGCCGACCGGGTGGCGATTGAGCAATTCATCGCAATTGAGCCGCACTGCGGTGAGCAGATTGTTGAAATCATGCGCGACGCCGCCGGCCAGCTGGCCGACCGCCTGCATCTTGTTGGCCTGGGAGAATTGCCGCTCGAGCTCCTTCCACGCCGTCACATCGATGATATAGGCGACGCGCTTGCCGCCGCGCGCCGGGGCGAAGGCGAGGTGGACATAGGTGGCGCTGGCGCATTCCAGACGTGCTTCGGCCGGCTCCTTGCCGCCTGCCATCGCAACGGCAAAGGCATCGGTCGCCGAGCGTCCGTCTTCCCAGTTGAAGATCTCGCGGAACTTGACCCCCGGGATCGCCTTGCCGCCGGACAGCTGGACCAGGGCCGGATTGACGTCCTCGATCATTGCGGTTTCCGGATCGGCACCGTCCAGCCGGACGACACCGAAGGGCGCGCTGGCAAACATGTCGTCGAGCGTGCGTCCGGCCGGCCGTGCCTCACCCATCGCCTGGGCAACGCCGGGAGGCGAGCCGGTCGAGGACAGGCCGTAGAGCACGCCGCGCCCGACCGAAGGCTCGCCCGGGGCCCATTCAATCACCACCACGACCGGGCTCTCAATACCGTCACGGGCCCGCAGCCGGCAATCGATCCGCGCCACGCCTTCGCCGCCGCGGCTCTGCAACACCAATCGGGCGCCATCGCCGGTCAGCACATCGCCGAGCATGGGAAAGCGCTGCCCGTCGAGCAGGCCAAGCCAGGCGCGCAAGGTCGCATTGCCCATCGCGATCTCGCCCGTCGAGCGCAGGGAAAACAGACCGACCGGCGCATGCTGCGACCAGTCCGCCATCGAGGAGGCCTGTCCCATCGAGCGATCGCCGATCGGGGTGAGCCGCCACAGGATCATCTGGTCCGGCTGGGGCATGGCCTCGAGGTGAAACTGGCCGATACTGCCATCGGCAAGCTCGAGCGGCGGCAGCAGCTCGCAAGCGCCCTCGCCGCGCGCCGCGGCCCGCGCCAGACGATAAACGGCACCGTCGCCGCCACCGGCACCGGCCCAGATGCGGTCAATGCCGGGAATGCCGAAGCTCTGGCCGAAACCGGCCGTCGCCTTGGCGAGCTCGCGATAGGAAGCATTGGCCCAGCGTGCCGCGCCGCGCTGATCGGTCATCAGGACCGGATCGGGAAAGGATTCCATCGCCTGGCTGGCCAGCATGGCCGCGCTCGGCGTCTGGTTCTGGTTGATCCGCTTGCGCATGCTGCGCCCGGCCGTCTCGCCAGCCGCAATCGCGTACAGCACCAGAAAGCCGATCGCCGCCAGGCCCGACAGCAGGACAAAGCCCTGCCAGCCATCATGGCCGGCCGCGAACAGCGCCGCCAGGGCTGCCAGCACGACGATGAAGACGCAAACCCAGAACGCCACACGCCCGAAGGGCTTCGACCACAGGGATTTGCGTGCCACCGGGGCATCGTTGGCCGTGTCACTGGCCGTGTCGGTTGCAGCGTTGGGGGCGGGCAGTTCAGCCATGGGCGGCTCCAGCACGAATCAATAAGCTTGGGGGATAGACTACTCGCTTGGAGCGTATTGTGCGCGACCGCGCGAGAGCGACAGCACATAGCCGATAATCTTGGCAACGGCCTTGAAGTGATCGACGGGAATTTCCCGGTCCAGCTCGGCCGTGGCAAACAGGGCCCGGGCCAGCGGCGGATCCTCGACGATCGGGATATCATGTTCCTTCGCCATCTCGCGGATCCGCAGCGCCACCTC
Organism: Maricaulis sp.; assembly: GCA_051275375.1. Lineage (GTDB taxonomy): Bacteria > Pseudomonadota > Alphaproteobacteria > Caulobacterales > Maricaulaceae > Maricaulis. Next base: position 2,304 of record JBNMNI010000042.1, read on the forward strand.
GTCGACGCCCATGGCGAGACAGATCGGTGCAGCAGTCTTGCCCTGCTCATAGAGCAGAGCGACGGCGTAGTGGGTCGGGTTGGTGATGATCACCGTCGCCTCGGGAACCCGCGCCATCATGCGGCGCTGCGAGCGCTCATGACGCAATTGGCGCAGCTTCGCCTTGACGTGCGGATCGCCGTCGGAATTCTTGTGCTCGTCCTTGATTTCCTGCTTCGACATCCGATTGCGCTTCATGAAACTCTGTTTCTGGAAGGCGTAATCGGCCGCCGCGATCATCGCGTAGACGACCAGGCAGGCCAGCATCAGCTCGATCGAGATCTGGCGCACCAGGGTCAGGATCGCCGAGACGTCGAGACCCGGCATGCCGGCGAGCAGATCCCGCTTCGGGTAGATCACCACAAACGCGGCCAGGCCCACCAGTCCCATCTTGCCGATGCCCTTGAGGAAGTTGGCAACGCCCTGGGGACCGAAATTGCGCTTGAAACCCTCGATCGGATCGATCTTGCTGAGCTTGGGCTGGATCTTGTCGGTGGTGAAGATCATGCCCTGCTGCAGATAATGGCCGGCGAAACCGGCACCGGCGAGCGTCAGGATCGGGATGCCGACAATCACTGCCACATGCCAGGCCGTCTGGCGCATCATTTCCAGGATTGCGGTCGGCTCGACGGCAAAGGCATCGGCCTGTTCGAAATAGACCACCAGAGCGCCGGCCAGATGGCGGGCCATGGGCGGGAACATGAAGCTGAGCAGGGCCAGACCGGCTGCAAGAATGAACCAGCCGGGAATTTCCTGCGATTTGGCGACATCACCCTTCTCGCGTGCATCGTCGAGCCGCTTCTGGGTCGGTTCCTCGGTTTTTTGACTTTCGTCTTCGCCTTCGGCCATCTCCGCTGCCCTAATTCAGATCAATCGCGAATTGGCGCATGCGGTCCAGCCAGACCGCGCTCATGGCGCCAAGCGATATCGTGAGGATGAAGAGGCCGACCATGATATTGGACGGCATGGCGATAAAGAAGATCTGGGCCTGGGGCATCAGGCGAGAGAGCACGCCGAGCGCCAGGTAGAAGACCAGTCCGAACACGATCATCGGCGCCGAGATCTGGACGCCGAGCCGGAAGGCGTCGGTCAGGGCCTGCAGCGCCCATGCCGCAGCATCCGCGACAGGCGGCAATTCGCCGGGCGGGAAGACCAGGTAGGAATTGGCCGTCGTCAACAGCAGGAGATGGTGCAGATTGGTCGCGAACATCAGGATCAGGAAGGTCAGGTTGAGCAGGGTTGCGAAAATCGCCCCCTGCTGGCCCTGGGACGGATCGAAGGTCTGGGCGAAGGCCAGGCCGCTTTGCATGCCGATCACCTGGCCGGCGATGGCCGCCATCGACATCAGCATCCGCGCTATGCCGCCAATCATCAGCCCGACCAGCATTTCCCCCATCACCAGGCCGGCGATCGGCAGGGGTTCCGATGGCATGGGTGGCAGGCTGGGCGAGATGATGGGGCCAAGGATCAGCGCCACCATCAGTGCAAAGGTGAGCCGGATCCGCACCGGTATGCTCGGCTCGGCGAAGCCGGGCATCAGCATCAGGATCGAGCCGACCCGGGCAAAGACCAGTCCGGCCGCAAATACCAGGCCTGGAAGATCGGGAATCATGGATTGACGATCCGCTCGATCACCGAGGCCATAAAGGCGGACAACAGCGCGCCCATCAAAGGCATGAAGATCAGCATCGAGACGAAAATCGCGATGATCTTCGGCACGAAGACCAGGGTCATTTCCTGGATCTGGGTCAGGGCCTGAAACAGCGCGATCACGATTCCCACGGTCAGACCGGTCAGCATGATCGGTCCGGCCATTGCGAGAGTCAGCCAGATTGCATCGCGTGCAAAGTCGAGGACTTCAGGTCCGGTCACGTGTCTGGCCTCAGCCTGCAAAGAGAATCGGGGTTACGGTTAATTATGTTTACGCTTGGCCCCGGCACGTTAAGAAAGAGTCAATTTTCAGCCATCTAGGGGATGAACCGCCATGTCATTTCGATCCTTTCTGACGTCCACAAGCGCCCTGATTCTGCTGGCCGCCTGCTCGCCGCAGACCGCCGAGAACACCGCCGCCAACAGCGGAGCGCCCGCTGTCGAGACGGCCGCTGCCGAGCAGACCGAGACCGAGCGGCTCAATGCCTGGTTCGACGAGCAATTCGAGGCCGAGCTCGCCTTCTCGCCGGAAGGGAAAACCTATCTGGGCATGCTCGACGATCTGGAAGCCTATGGCCAGTGGGATGACCCATCCGAAGCCGCCTTCCGCGCCGGCCTGCAGCGCGGGGCCGATCGCCTGCGCTACATGCAGGAGAATTTCGACTATCAGGCCCTCACCGAGGATGCCCGGGTCAGCTGGCGCTTTGCCGAATTCATCGCCGCCAATGACGCCCAGCAGGGCGAGTTCTGGGATCACGGCTATACCTTCACCCAGTTCTTCGGCCCGCATACCGGCATGCCGACCTTGCTGATCGGCTATCACCAGGTCGAAAACCTCGACCAGGCCGAAGCCTATCTCAGCCGTCTGTCCAGCCTGGGCGACGTGCTTGAGGTCCACACCGCACAAGCCGACGAAGGCGCGCAAGCGGGCATTCTGGCCCCGGCCTTTGCCTACCCGATCGTGATCGAGGCGGCGCAGCGTTTCATCACCGGCGCGCCCTTCGACGATAGCGGCGTGGCTTCGCCCCTGCTGGCCGATTTCCGTGCCAAGGTGGAAGCGCTCGATATCGACGAGGCCGACAAGGCGGCGCTGATAGCCCGCGCGATCACCGCCCTGACCGACGGCGTCGCGCCGGCCTATCATCACCTCATCGAGACGATGCAACGCCATAACGAGATGACCGGCGGGCGCAATGAAGGCGCCTGGGCCCTGCCCGACGGCGACGAATACTATCGCAGCCAGCTGACCAACTACACCACCCGCACCGACCTCTCGGCCGCCGATATCCACCAGACCGGTCTGGACGAGGTTGCCCGCATCCATGGCGAAATGCGCGACATCATGGAGCAGGTCGGCTTTGAGGGCACGCTGCAGGAATTCTTCACTTTCGTGCGTACCGACCCGCAATTCTACTACCCGGACACCGATGAGGGCCGGGCGCAATATCTTGCCGAAGCCACGGCGATCATTGATCGGGTGATGGCGGCGGCGCCGGATTATTTCGGCCAGCTGCCGGCGGCAAGCCTGGAAGTGCGTGCTGTCGAGGACTACCGCATCACCACCGCGACCGGCGCTTTCTACGAGCCCGGCTCACTGGATGGCGAACGGCCCGGTGCCTATTATGTCAACCTGGCCCACATGGAGGAAAACCCCATCTATACAATGGAGACGCTCTCCTATCACGAGGGCGCGCCGGGGCATCATTTCCAGAGCTCACTGGCCCAGGAACTCCAGGGCGCACCCATGTTCCAGCGCCTGACCTGGTATTCCGCCTATGGCGAGGGATGGGGCCTGTATGCCGAGCATCTCGGCAAGGATATGGGCTTCTTCACCGATCCCTACCAGGATTTCGGCCGGCTCTCCTACGAAGTCTTCCGCGCTGCCCGCCTGGTCGTTGATACCGGTGTTCACGATCTGCACTGGAGCGAGCAGGACGCGATTGATTACATGATTGCCAACACGCCCATGCCCGAAGGCGATATCGTCAATGAAGTGCGCCGCTATATCGTCTGGCCGGGCCAGGCGGTGTCCTACAAGATCGGGATGATGACGATCCTCGATCTGCGCCAGCGTGCGATGGATCAGCTCGGCGATGATTTCAACTGGGGCGCGTTCCATGATGTGGTGCTGACGCACGGCTCGGTGCCGCTCACCCTGCTGGAAGAACTGGTCGACGGCTATATCGCCGACACGCTCGCCACGCGCAGCGCCAACTGATGCCGGTCAGGCGGAGGAAGCTTTCGGCCTCCTCCGCCGGGATCGACAGTCCGGGAGCGTGCCGCACGCCGGTCTTGACCGCACCGGTATATCCGCTGACCCTGCGCGCCGGACCGGATCGTCAATGAGATCCAGATACAGCCCCCGGCATCAACAGGGCCGGGCCAGCCGAGAGCCGCGCGACCATGCCGGCGGGGAGACATGATGCGTCATATATTTCAGGCACCCCTGGCGGTGTCCATGCTGGCCTTGATGGCCGCCTGTTCACCGCAACAGCAATCGGCAACCGATACTGGCACGGGCAGCGCCGTCCAGAATATGGCCGCCGAACAGACCGAGACCACCCGGCTCAATGCCTGGTTCGCCGAATTGTTCGAGCAGGACCTGGCACGCTCGCCGGAAACCCAGACCGCTCTGGGCCGGGTCGATGATCTCGACGCCTATGGCCGCTGGGACGCCGTCAGCGAAGCCGACGCCGCCGAGACCAATGCGCGCCGGATCGAACGCCTCGACCAGCTGCACAGCAATTTTGATCGCGATGCGCTCGAGCCCAAGGCGCGCGTCTCCTACCGCGTGTTCGAATATCTGCAGGAGACCGGGATCCGCAATTACGGCTTCCGCGACCAGCGTTACATCTTCACCCAGATGTTCGGACCACACACCGGCATGCCCACGACGCTGATCAGTCAGCACCGCGTCACCAGCCCCGGCCAGGCCGAGGCCTATATCCGGCGGCTTGACGGCATGGGGCCGATCCTGCGTGATCTGATGGACCAGGCCGAGACCCGTGCAGCGGCCGGCGTCCTGCCACCACGTTTCGCCTTTGCCTATCTGGTCGACAATACCGCCCAGCTGATCGCCGGTGCCCCCTTCGACGATAGCGGCGCAGTCTCGCCGCTGCTGGCCGATTTCACCGCCAAGGTGAATGCACTCGAGATCGATGATGCCGCCAAGGCCGATCTGATCGCCCGCGCCACCACCGCCCTGCTCGAACAGGTCGGTCCGGCCTATACCGACTTGCTCGCCATGTTCGAACGCCATCGCGCGCTGACCGATGATCGCGACGGTGCCTGGAAATTGCCGCGCGGCGAGGCCTATTACCAGGCCCAGCTCGCCAATTTCACCACGATGGACGATCTCTCCCCGGAGGAGGTTCACCAGACCGGGCTTGATGAGATCGCGCGCATCCATGGCGAGATGCAGGGCATTATGGATCAGGTCGGTTTTGAGGACACGCTGGCGGAATTCTTCGAATTCATGCGCTCGGACCCGCAATTCTACCTGCCCGACACCGATGCGGGCCGCGCCGAATACATGTCGCGCGTCAATGTGATCTTCGACCGCGTCCGCACCGTGTTGCCCGATTATTTCGACACCATGCCGCGCGGTGACATGGTTGTTCGCGAAGTCGAGCCCTACCGCGCCGCCGGCTCGCCGACCGCCTTCTACTCGACCGGCAGCATGGACGGCACACGGCCGGGCACGTTCTACGCCAATACGCTGAACATGCGTAATCTGCCGATCTATCAGATGGAAACCCTCGCCTACCACGAGGGCATTCCCGGCCATCATTTCCAGCTCACCCTGGCGCTGGAAAATGAAGACACGCCGATGTTCCAGCGCCTGCTCTACCTGCCGGCCTTTGGCGAGGGCTGGGGCCTGTATGCCGAGAGCCTCGGCAAGGATATGGGGATGTTCACCGACCCGTATCAGGATTTCGGCCGCCTCGCCTATGAGCTGTGGCGCGCCGGCCGTCTCGTCGTCGATACCGGCATCCACGCCATGCGCTGGACCCGCCAGGATGCAATCGATTATCTGCGCACCAACACCTCCTTCACCGAGGAGGAGATCACGCGTGAGGTCGAGCGCTATATCGTCTGGCCCGGTCAGGCGACCGCCTACAAGACCGGCCAGTTGCGCATCCGCGCCTTGCGCGATTTCGCCCAGGCGCAATTGGGCGAGACCTTCGATTACGGCGAATTCCACGATGTCGTGCTGACCAATGGTTCATTGCCGCTGCCGGTCCTGACTGAACTTGTAAATGATTATGTTGAGGCCAAGCGCGCCGAGACGGCGCCTTGAGGGAGAATGAAATGACGATTCTGAAACAATTACTGGTCAGCGCCGCGAGCGCAGCCCTGCTCGCCGCCTGCTCCGGTCCGGCCAGCGCGCCACCCGC
>JBNMNI010000043.1:0-8357 GCA_051275375.1 Maricaulis sp.
CCGATCAGGGCTCGCGCACGGCGGTCCAGTTCACGACCCGCACCCAGGCCGACCGTTATGGCGCCCTCTCCGTGCTGGCGCGCGGCGCCCTGGTGAGCGGCGATGCCTGGCTCTATGCCTGGTATGGAGAAATTCACGACCAGGCGCCCGCCAACCATAATCTTCTCATCATCGGGCCCGGCAGCACGACGATCGACGCGCTCGACCGCAATGCGCCGGCCGAATTCGGCGCCGCCATGCGGGCCGCCGAGCGCAGCCGCGGCCAGCGCGGCCTGATGCGTCTGGCCGCTGCGGCCTATGCCGAGGACAGCAATCCCCAGCCTGCCATCCCGTCAGCGGAAGACGCCACCAGTATCGGTGTTGCCCTGATCTTTCGCGATCCGGAACAGCCCGGACGCTGGATCGGCACGCTGACCTCACCGCAAATGGCCTCCTTCGAGGCGGCAAGCCGCAGCCTGGCCCGTTCCGACCTCTGGCGTGCGCTGGAAGGCCGTGCTGCGGTCTGGAGTGTTCGCGGCGTCACGGCGCTCGATTACAGCGTCTCGGCACCCACACTGCGTGAGCGCGGCCAGGAGTTTGCGCTTGACCACACACGCGATGCGGCCTTCATGCTGTTCGGCATCGCCTTCATCATGCTGATCCGCGGCATCTGGCGCCGCCGCCGCGTTCACGCGTCGTAAAACTTGCCGTGCTAGCTTCATCTCCTCGCAGTTTCGGGGAGTTGAGATGCGTCGTGCCATCCAGGCCATGGGCGTGGGGTTGTTTGCCCTTGCCGGTAATGCCAGCGCCCAGAATGCCGATCTGATCTTCGGTGAGCGCACGGCGGCCCTGGCGATGGACCAGAATTGCGACCTGTTCACCGACCGCCAGCGCGCCGCCCTCGAGGCCGCCAGACTGCAGGCACGCGGCGCCCTGCTGCGCAGCGGCATCACAACGGCACAGCTGCAGGACTATGGCGATTTGATTGCTGGCGACGCGGTTGCGCTCGATTGCGGCGCCGACGAGATCCTGGCGATGCGCGCCCGCGTGCTGACCGCCTTCGAAGGCTATTTGCGCATTCCCAACATGGCCTTTCCCGGCGATGCCTTCTCCTGGACGGCCGACCGCCAGATCATCACCGACGAGCCGGTCTGGGCCCTGCTCGAAGACACGGGCCGCATTCGCGCCGGCATCAGTTCGGTGGAGGGGGAAATTCGCTTCACCATCGCCCTGCCCGAGCGCGGCGATTACATTTCGGCGATCCTGGTGATGCGCGATATCGAGCGCGCCCCGGATCTGTACGACCCCACCATGGGCGGCCTGTTTGCCGGTCCTGCCAATGCCCCCTGGGCCCGCTGGACGCCGCCGGACTTTGCCCGCAAGCTCGTCTGGGCCAGCGACCAGATGGACGGGCCGGCGGCCGCGACCCTGGCCGGCGCGCCGGGTGGGCATATCTTCCGCTTTCCGGTCTCGGTCGTGCAGCAACTTGCCGCACTCGACCCGCGCGAAGCCGCGCATATCGATCTGATGGGCCGCAATGGCGAGCGCATCGCTTCGGAATATTTCGAGGTTGGTGATTTTGCCGCCGCGATCGCATTCCTGCTTGCAGCGGTCGATGAGAACACCCAGATCAGCCTGCCCGAAATCTGAAAACCGGCCTCAGGCGGCGCCGGCCGTCATTGTCTGTGAGGCCTCCTGGGCCCGTTCGATCTGCTGATGCACGTCAAGTCGCGGCAGGGTGTCGACCTGGCCGCGGGCTTCCTCAAGCACGGGCAGTGTGACCGTGATCGTGGTGCCGACGCCCTTGGCGCTGGCAATCGACATGGCGCCGCCATGCAGCCCCGCCAGGGCCCGCACAAGCGACAGGCCGAGACCGGTGCCACGCGTATCAACTTCGCGCGCGCTCGCCGCCTGGCGATAGGGCTGGCCCAGTCGTGCCGCTTCCTGCGGATCGATCCCGATACCGCTATCGCCGACGGCCAGGACCAGGTCAGGTCCGCAGGCCCGCACCATCACCACGACAGCACCGCCCTTGGGCGTGAATTTCACGGCGTTCGAGAGCAGGTTGAGCATGATCTGGCGCAGCGCCTTGCGATCGGCATTGACCCGGATGGCCTGGTCGCCGGGCTCGACCGTCAGGGTCAGGCCGGCTTCCTCGGCCTGCAGCCGCATCATCTTGACGCTCAGCCCGACCACTTCTGAAATCTCGAAGCTCTCGCGCGAGAGATCATAGCTGTCGGCCTCGATCTTCGACATGTCGAGCACATCGCCGATCAATTCCATCAAATGCTGGCCGCTTTCATGGATCAGGTCGGCATATTCGGCATAGCGCGCCGGCATCGGCCCGAACAACCGCGCCTTCATGACATCGGAAAAGCCGATAATCGCGTTGAGCGGTGTGCGCAATTCATGGCTGACCGAGGCGAGATATTGCGATTTGGCGCGCGCATCCTCCAGCGCGATCGCCCGCGCCTCTTCCGCTTCGCGCAGTGCGTTTTCGGTTTCGACGCTGTAATCGCGCGCTATGACGGCGACCGAGCCGCCCTTGATCGGGCGCGCATCCAGCCTGACGCGTTCCGGATCGCCATGCCCGCCGCGAATGCTGAGCAATTCGGTCAGCGGCCGGCTGGCGGCCCGCAGCGCTGCCCGCGACAGTTCGGAGCGGTCCTCATCCTCAAAGCCCAGATCGGCCAGGGGCAGACTGGAGAGCTCGCGCGGCAGGCCCGGCGATAATTCGCGCACACCCTGCGAGACGGCGAGAATATTGCCCTCGCCATCGCAGGCAAACAGCGCCGCCGGCGCGGCATCAAAAGCCAGGCCGCGCACACGGCCATGTTCGGCCTCGTGGCTGGCCAGATCATTGGCGCGGATCGAGCGGATCGCAGCACAGGCAAAGCCATAGGCGACCACCAGCACAATGCCGAGCACGAAGGGAAGATGGTATTCCACCGCGATCGGCTGCGGCTGGATGAATTGGGTCAGCTGCAGCGCCGTCACGATCAGCGCGGCAAGACCGGACATCGCGCCCGCCTTGACGATCGCCTCACGGTCACCACTGGCCGCTGCCATGGCCGGGGCCAGCAGAAAGGCCAGCACGCCCGTGCCGGTCACGCCGCCGGCCGAGACGGCGACCGCCGCAGCGAGCGAGGTCCACAGCATGGCCAGGACAAAGCGTTCAAAGGCGCGCTCGAGACGCGGCTTCAGGATAAGCCCGGCGATCGCCGGAAAGGCGACAGCCAGCAAGCCGGCGCCATTGAGCCAGAGCGGCCCGTCCAGCAATGGCCAGATCCTGGGCACAGCCGCAGCGACGGCGCCAATCCATATCAGATTGGCAACGGGTCCCCCGCGGCGCGCGATCCAGGCAGCAATATCTCGTTTTGGTGTTTGCATATTTTCCCGTTGCGACTCAGCACAACCCTCACTCCGCAATCTTTGCCCACGGCGTTAACAAATACTGAATCTTAAACTTTTGTGCTCCAGGCTTTTACCTTGGAAAGCCTGTCTCCAGTCTGTGCATTTCCCCGCTTGGAGACCGGCGCCGTCCGGGGCACACTGACCGCTCGCAGGGTTACGGAGGCTTACCCGATGTTGATATCCATTCTTGCTGCGCTGGCTCTGGCGACCGCGCTGGACGGCAATGATCAGGATGCGGCGGCCAATCAATCCCCCGTCTTGCGGCTCGAAGAGATCGATGTGGCGCCTGCCGACCCGCTACGCAGCGCTGCGGGCGATTATGCCGCCTTCCACGGCGTGGTCGCCGACCTGCGTTCGGCGCCGATCGGGTCCGGTGATGACCTCGATTCCGCCATGGACCGGTTGACCGCCTATTATGTCCACGACCGGCTGGTGCGCGCCTGGATCGCCTATACGGCGATGATCGCGGCCCAGCATCCCGAATATCTCGACGATGTCCGCGAGCTCGCCGATTATTACGGCGCCCAGGCAGCGATGTCGGGCCTGCTGTACGATCCCACCTACGCGATCAGCTTCACCCATGCCGATACCGCCGAAGCCTCGGTGGTCGACGCCATCGAGCGCGACAGCGCCGGCATTCGCGAAGTCAGTGACCGTTACCGTGCCGCCGCCTATGATCTGCAATCGACCCGTTGGGCCCAGGCGCGATCGGGTGACCGCCGCGACCGGCTCTCGGCACTGGCCAGTGCCGGCTCCGGCCCGATGGTCCCGTTGAGCAATGAATTCCTGATGTCGCTCGATACCGGGCTGGAGGGGGTCGTACCGGCCTCAGCCCTCTACGAACATCCCGAGATCGCCCGCATGGGCGCCTACACCACGCCGCAATTATCGCTCACCGTCGGCGATGCCGCCATCGACCCGGACCGCGACCGTATCGGCCGCATACTTTCGGTTGCCGCCCTGCAGGCGATTTCCAGCGATCCGAGCCAGTCGAGCGAGCTGGTCGATGCGCTCCTGTCGGATCCGGTGGTGGAACGCTGCCTGACCTGGGCGCGGCTCGACCTCCAGCAATGTGTCGCGGCAGGACATTTCAAATATGAAGACAGTTTCTGTATCGCCGAGCACGCCCTGCTCGATGTCAGCCGCTGTCTCGGCGTCACGGCTGCGACCGGTACGGACACCGCCAGCGGCGGTTAGGGAAAACCATTTCCTAACAAAAAGTGTACCGATCAGGGACACGCTCAAATTTTAGACAAAAAAGCTGCATCAGATTTGCACGCTGTTTCCACTAAACCCCGGAATCGCGTGCAATAGCTGAGAAGCTGACCTAGCCTCGATCCTGCACTGATGTTGGTAAGCCCGGCATCAGGCAAGGGGTGAGGTGCGTCGATGATGTTCTTTTTGCGAGCTGCGTTCTGGCTGGCCATCGTGTCGGTATTCGTCCCGCGGGATTTCGCGGGCGAAGCCATGGACCTGCCTTTTGACACCGCCCGTACACAGATTGATGCCGACGCCGCCGTAAGTGACTGGTGCGTGGAGCGCGAGGCTCTGTGCCAGACCGGCGCCGAAGCCGTGCATTTCGGCGGCATGATTGCCGAATTTGCGATGGTGAAGATCGCCTCGGCGCTCGAGGAAAACGAAGCGAACAACCCGCGCCGGTCGCGCAATTCCTGACCCTTGCGTCCGCGCGACCGCATCTGCGCCTTGATCCAATCCACAGTGCACCTTAACTCCTGCCTGTGATGACCCCCATTCAAGCTGAAATCGAAGACCTGGTCGAAGAGTTCGACCTCCTGGGCGACTGGGAACAGCGCTATCGCTATCTGATCGATATGGGCAAGGCTTTGCCCCCCTTGCCCGAGGCCGAACGCAATGACGCTACCCGCGTCAAGGGTTGCGTCAGCCAGGTCTGGCTTGTGGTCGAACCCGGCGAGGACAGCCGGCTCGAGTTTCGCGCCGATAGCGATGCCCACATTGTCCGCGGCCTCGCCGCCCTGCTTCTGCGCCTCTATTCCGGACGCAGCCGCGCCGACATACTTTCCGTCGATGCGCGCGAAGTGCTCAGCCGGATCGGCCTGTCGGAACATCTCTCGCCACAGCGCTCCAACGGTCTGGCCTCGATGATCGGCCGCATCCGCACCGCCGCCGAAGCCTAGAGCATTTTCAGCAAAAGTGGGAACCGGTTTTGCGGTTCGAAAATGTGTTAAAACAAAGAATTAGAGCATTTTCATTGACTTTTATTTCGATGAAAATGCTCTAGACACTCATCCCGTAATGCCGCGCCAATTGCTGCAGCGCCAGCTTGAGCACCGTCTTGCCCGAGCGCTGGGCCCAGCCGAAGCGGCGCTCAATGGCGGCCATGCCCTCCTCGCGGATACAGACCGCGATCAGGAGCCGGTCCATGCCCGGGCCCAGTGCGGCCAGCGCATTCATCACCCTGTCCTTGGCCGCAATCGCAGCCAGCGAAGCGGCCTCCGGCCCGCCATTCCAGCCCTGGGCCCGGGCGCTGGCGGTCAGAGACCAGTTGCGTGTCGTGTGCTGGTGCAGGCTCGAGCGGGCGTGGTCGGCGCAAAACCGCTCGCCCGCCGCGCGCTCAATCGGGTCGAGCCAGTCAGCCCAGGGCCCGAGCGCGCCCTCGCGCCGATTGCACCTGACCCGCTGCAACTGCCCGCTTGCGGACAGGATTGTCCTGTCGAGCATCTCGCGATGCTGGGCCGCGTGAGCGGTGCCCTCATCTGTCTGGCGCCGAAGGGCGGCGCGGCCATCGCTGCACAGCTCGATCTTTCCGCTCTCATCGCTCAGCAGACCCCGGGCCAGGGCCTCGCGCAATTGCCCGGCATCCAGGCGGGCCAACGGCCGGCGGCGGCGATCGCCGCCCGGATAAATGCCATAGCGGCCGCTGGCATCGCCGCACGGCCTCAGCGCCGCGCCCTCGCGCGCCAGGCAGCGCAGCCAGCGCGGCAGGGCGGCGGCCATCAGGCGGGCTCCCCGGGCTGAGGTGCGGCGCGCAGACAGGCCTCCAGCGCGTCCATATAGGCATCAAAGCCCTGATCGTCGCGCTGGTCCTCGATGCGGTGGCAGGCATGGGCGGCGGTCGAGCGGTCGCGGCCAAAGGCCTGGGCGACGCGCGTCAGCGATAGTTCAAAGGCGATATGGGCGAGATACATCGCCGCCTGGCGGGCAAAGGCCGCCTCGCGTGACCGTCGGGTCGGGGCCTCAAGCTCGTCCTGCGACACGCCAAAGGCGTAGGCTACGGCGCTTTGGGCCAGTCGGGCGCGGGCGACATCGTCGCGCGCCCGGGATAAAGATTGCGTCATCTTGCGCTCCCGGACTTGGCAGAGCGGGACGCCCTTGCGGCGGTCCCGGCACGCCCATGCTAGGAGGGCTACACCCAGGTGGGGATAATATTCCTATTTCCAGTGTAAGGGAAGACCGCGCAACCCATACGTGCTGCGCGGTCCAAACTCTCGATACCTGATTGAATTATCAGGGGGAAAAATAGGCGATGATCAGCACAATTGCCAGGAGCGCGCTGGTCCAGATTGCCAGCATACCACTGGGGATATCCCGGCTAATCGCGCCCATAGGACTGAATACCTGATACAGCCGGCCGCCAATCCCGCGCATCGTCCGGTCCCAGGCATTGCCCGCCGCCGAGGACATCCGGTCGAGCATCAACCAGCTCCAGCGCGCCAGGCCATCGCCGAAGCGGCGATAGACCCAGTCGGAGTCGAGATTGACCGAGCGCTTCTCCGAGGGATAGGCGCCGAGCTTGATCAGGAAGGCGAAGGCGAAGATCGCCCCGAGCAGAAGCTGCATCTGCCCGACGACATGGTCGAAAGTATAAGGCTCGTAGAGCGCATCCTGGAAGGGCAGCAGATCGTAGAGCTTGCCGTAAGCGATGCCGAGATAGACGCACATCAATGCCGACAGCCCCATGGCCATCAACATATTGACCGGCGCCTCGCTGACCCGGCGACCGCTATCATGCCCGAAGAAGGCGAAATACGGGATCTTGATGCCCGAGTGTTCCAGCACACCGGCCGAGGCAAACACCAGCATCAGCCAGACCACCCAATGCCCGTCCTGGGCGACAGCCGCCAGGATCATGGATTTGGCGACAAAGCCGGAGAAAAGCGGGAAGGCCGAGATCGAGGCCGAGCCGATCAGGCAGAAGACCGCCGTTGCCGGCATCGACTTGAACAATCCGCCCAGCTCCGACGCCTTGACCGTTCCGACCCGGTGCAGGACCGCGCCCATGCTCATGAAGAGCAGGCCCTTGTAGAGGATGTGCACGAAGGCATGCGCTGCTGCGCCATTGAGCGCCAGCGATGAGCCGACCCCGATCGCCACGACCATGAAGCCCAGCTGGTTGTTGAGCGAATAGGACAAGACCTTGCGCAGATCGTTTTCGACCACGGCGAAGAAGACCGGGAAAATGGTCATGATGGCGCCGATATAGATCAGGCTCTCTTCGCCGGCAAAACCGCGCGCCAGGGCATAGATCGCCATCTTGGTAGTGAAGGCTGAAAGGATGACTGTGCCGACCACGGTCGCCTTGGGATAGGCATCCTGCAGCCAATTGTGCAGGAAGGGGAAGGCGCACTTGATGCCGAAGGCGAGGAAGATCAACAGACCGCCTGGCGAATCCAGCCCGATATGGCCGAAGGCCCAGCTGCCCGTCTCGCCGGCATAAATCACCGCACCGGTCAGCAGCAGCACGCCCGACAACACGTGGATCGCCAGATAGCGCAGCCCCGCCTTGGTCGCAGCCTTGTTGCGCGCGCTCCAGATCAGGAAGACCGAGGAGATCGCGGTCAGCTCCCAGAACAGGAAGAGCGTCATCAGATCGCCGGCAAACACCGCGCCGAGCGCGCCGCCGGCATAGATCAGCCCGGCGGCATCGGTGACGCGGTCCTTCTCGTGCAGGCCGTAAAGCCCGTTGAGAAAGGCGGCGATGATGA
>JBNMNI010000044.1:0-8089 GCA_051275375.1 Maricaulis sp.
AATCAAATACCTGGAAGACGGCATTATGTTCTGAATCCACCGGCAATAGCCGCGTGCCGCAGGCGGCCGCCTCGCGCATGAAGAGCGCGCCGGCACACACCAGGCATTCCTTGTTGGCGAAGGCGAGCGCCCGGCCCTGGCGCAGCGCCTCGAGCGTCGGTTTCAGCCCTGCCGCACCGACAATGGCCGCCATGGTCCAGTCGGCCGGACGCCCGGCCGCCTCGATTACAGCCGCATCACCAATCCCGATTTCTATTTCAGGATGGCCCGACAGCGCCTCGCGCAAATCAATGGCGGCATTGGGGTCGGCGATGGCGACATAGCGCGCCTTGTGCCGGATCGCCTGCTGGGCCAGCGCGGCCGCATTGCGATTGGCCGTCAGCGCGACGACCTCGAACGTGCCCGGCTCGGCGCGTTCGATCAGATCGAGCGTTGCCACACCGACCGAACCGGTGGCGCCCAGTACGGATACGCGGCGCGCGGCGGTCATGACACGCTCCAGCCAAGCGGCATGAAGCGCTCGACGAGCACGGCGACGATCACCGCCAGCATCAGGGCATCGACCCGGTCCAGCACACCGCCATGACCCGGGATCAGCGTACCGGAATCCTTGACGTGAAAACTGCGTTTGAAAATCGACATCGACAGATCGCCCGCCACCGATGCGGTGGCGACGATGGCTGCAAACAGCGCCGTGCGCACCGGGTCGAGCCCGAACACCGCGCCAGCCACCACCCCGGCGCCAATCCCGGCGGCCAGACCGGCAAGAAAGCCCGACCAGGTCTTGTTGGGGCTGGCTTGCGGCAGGAGTTTGGGTCCGCCAATCCAGGTTCCGACCAGATAGGCCAGGCTGTCAGCAGCCCAGACGATGGCAAACAGAAGGATGACCGATTCCAGCCCGTGGGCCGGATTGGCCCGCATCGCGGCCAGCAAACCCGCGGCCAGGGAAACATAGAGCACGCCGACCACTTCCACCGACCAGCCGCGGCGCCAGCGCTCCACAGCACTCGCCAGCGTCCCGGCGGCGCCCCAGAACACCGCATCGCCGATACCGGTCTGACCGGCGAGCAGAACGGCCCCGGAGGCCGTGGCACAGGCGATTGCGTAGGCGACCGGCGGCGCCTTGGGATCGGACATCTGGATCCATTCCCAGGCCATCGCCGCAGCGAAGGCCGCCGTCCAGGCGGTGAAGGGCAGATCGCCATACCAGAGCAGGCCGAGGGCCAGCGGGCCCAGCACGAGCGCGGAAATCAATCGCCGGCGGAAGACCGGGTCACGCCGCGCCGGCATCGAGGCCTCCATAGCGGCGATCACGCTGCTGGAAGGTCTCGATCGCAGCGGCCAGATGTTTCGGTTCAAAATCTGGCCAGAGCACATCAATGAACAGCAATTCGGCATAGGCCGCCTGCCAGAGCAGGAAATTGGAGATGCGCTGCTCGCCACTCGTACGGATCACCAGATCGACATCGGGCAGATCGGCGGTATCGAGTCGGGCGGCAAAGGCGTCGCTGTCGATCGCATCGGCTTCGATGTCGCCGGCCTTGACGGCGCGGGCGAGATCGCGGGCGGCGCGGACGATCTCGTCGCGGCCGCCATAATTGAAGGCGATCGTCAGATGGAAATCGCGATTATGCCGGGTGCCCGATTCGGCGCGCTCGATAATTGCCTGCATATCGGCGCTGAGATCGTCGCGGCGGCCGATAATGCGCACACGTACGCCCCGGCCCTTCAGGGTTTCGAGATCGGCTTCGACATAGCGGCGCATGAGTTCGAACAGGGCCCCGACCTCGTCGGCGGGCCGGTTCCAGTTTTCAGTGGAGAAACTGAACAGGGTCAGATGGCGAACGCCCATTTCGCCGGCGCTCTCGACCACACGCCGCACGGCTTCAACGCCGCGCGCATGGCCAAATGCCCTCGGCCGGCCACGCGCCTTGGCCCAGCGGCCATTGCCATCCATGATGATGGCAACATGCCCGGGCCCCGGACTGAGAGCGGAGACGTCCTCGCTCATGGTCTCGCTCCGCCGTGCAGGCCGATCAAACCTGCATGATCTCTTCTTGCTTGGCTTTCAGGGTCTCATCGATGCGCTTGATCGCCTCGTCCGTCAACTTCTGGACATCCTCGGCGAAGGACTTCTGCTCGTCCTCGGAAAGGACGCCGTCCTTCTCAAGCTTCTTGAGCCCGTCCATGCCGTCACGGCGGACATTGCGGATCGCGACACGCGCCTGCTCGGCGTAATTGCCGGCCAGTTTGGCGATCTCGGCCCGTCTCTCCTCATTGAGGGGCGGGATCGGGATGCGCAGCATCTGGCCTTCCATGATCGGGTTGAGACCGAGCGGGGAATTGCGGATCGCCTTGTCGACGGCCGGCGCCAGGGCGCGGTCCCAGACCGAGACGGTGATCATGCGTGATTCCGGCACCGAGACGGTGGCCAGCTGGGTCAGCGGCGTCGGTGAGCCATAGGCCACGACCCGGATCGGCTCGAGCAGGCCGGCACTGGCGCGACCGGTACGCAAGCCTGCGAATTCCTTGCGCAGGGATTCAACCGCGCCGGTCATGCGGCGTTTCAGGTCGTCCTCGTCGTAATCATTCGCGTCGCTCATGGCTCTGCCCTTTCGTTTCTATTCACTGTCGGGCGTTTCAGACCGCACCTTGCCAATGACCGTACAGACACCCTGCCCGAACAGCACGCGAACCAGCCCGCCGGGCTGGTGGATGTCGAACACCACGATCGGAATTGCATTCTCGCGCATCAGCGATACCGCCGAAGCATCCATCACCCGCAGATCGCGCGACAGCACATCGAGATAATCGAGCTGGTCATAGCGTTCCGCATCGGGATGCGTCTTGGGATCGGCGCTGTAGACACCATCGACCTGGGTGCCCTTGAACAGGGCATCGCAGCCCATCTCGGCAGCGCGCAGGGCGGCGGCAGTATCGGTGGTAAAATAGGGATTGCCGGTGCCGGCGGCGAAGATGACAACCCGGCCCTTTTCCATATGCCGCATGGCGCGGCGCCGGATATAGGGCTCGCACACCGTCGTCATCGGAATGGCGGACTGGACCCGCGTCTGGACACCGAGGCGCTCCAGCGCCGTCTGCATCGCCAGCGCATTCATTACCGTCGCCAGCATGCCCATATAATCGGCAGCGGTGCGGTCCATGCCCTTGGCCGCGCCCGAGAGCCCGCGGAAAATATTGCCACCGCCGATGACGAGGCAGATCTCGACGCCCGCGGCGACGGCATCGGCCACCTGTCCGGCGATGTGATTGGCGGTTTCAAGATCAATCCCGTAGGTCTGCGAGCCCATCAGGGCTTCGCCAGACACTTTCAGGAGCACGCGGCGAAAACGCGGCGTGCTGGCGGGGCGCTGGGGCGAGGATGCAGATGAATCGGTCACGGGGCGGAGCATATACAAAGCGCCGGCGCTTGAAAGCGCCGGCGCTCTGTTATTGTCAGGCTTTGCCGGATACGGCAGCGACTTCGGCAGCGAAATCCTCTTCCGGACCCTTGTCCACGCCCTCACCGAGGGACATGCGGACAAAACCGGTGATTTCGATCGGTGCGCCGAGTTCAGCGGCAGCATCAGCCACCACTTTTTCGATCGTACGGTCGGGATCCATGACGAAGGCCTGCTTCACGAGCACGACTTCCTCAAGGAATTTGCGGATCCGGCCTTCGACCATCTTCTCGACAATGCTCTCCGGCTTGCCGGATGCACGGGCCTGGGCGGCGAAGACTTCGCGTTCCTTGTCGATAATCGCGGCATCGACGCCATCGACATCGACCGAGAGCGCAACAGCCGGAGCGCCGGCAGCAATATGCATGGCAATCTTGCGGCCGAGATCATTGAGCTTTGCCGCATCGCCGGTCGATTTGAGACCGACGATGACGCCGAGCGCGCCCATGCCGTCAACAACGGAATTGTGCACATAGCTGGCAACGACACCGGGATTGGCGGTGACCACGGCGGCGCGACGCACCGACATGTTCTCGCCGATCGTCGCGATCAGATTGGTGAGGTGATCGGCAACCGTGCTGCCCGACGCCATTTTCGCAGCTTTGATGGCCTCGACATCGGCGCCGGCCGTCAGGGCCAGCTTGGCAATCTCACCGGCGGTGTTCTGGAAGGCGACATTGCGGGCGACGAAATCCGTCTCTGAATTCAGTTCCACAACCGAACCGGTCGAACCATCGGACGCAACAGCGACCAGACCTTCCGCAGCGATGCGGTCAGCCTTCTTGGCAGCCTTGGACAGGCCGGTCTTGCGCAGCCAGTCCATGGATGCTTCCAGGTCACCATCGTTTTCAGTCAGGGCCTTCTTGCAATCCATCATGCCTACGCCGGTCTTCTCGCGCAGTTCCTTCACGAGAGCAGCAGTAATCGCAGCCATCGGTATCTCCTGATGCTTGTGGTGTGAACGAGGCCTTAGGCTTCGGTCTTGTCAGATTCGGACGACGTGTCGGTGACAGGCTCGGCAGCGGCAGGTGCCGCCACTTCAACGACGGTCTCTTCGACGAGGATTTCGACCGGCGCTTCGGCTTCACCGATATCAACGCCCATCGCCATCTGGCTGTCGGTCATACCGTCCAGGACGGCATCGGCAATCAGGTCGCAATAGAGCGAAATCGCACGGCTGGCATCGTCATTGCCCGGGATTGGCATGTCGATCAGGTCCGGATCGGAATTGCTGTCCAGGATGGCGATCACGGGAATGCCAAGCTTCTTGGCTTCCAGGATGGCAATGCCTTCCTTATTGGTGTCGATCACGAACATCAGGTCCGGCACGCCGCCCATGTCCTTGATACCGCCGAGCGAACGCTCGAGCTTGTCGCGCTCGCGGGTCAGCATCAGCTGTTCTTTCTTGGTCAGACCGCCGAGGCCGCCATCGCGATCGAACATGCCTTCAAGCTCACGCAGGCGCGCAATGGAGAAGGAAATGGTGCGCCAATTGGTCAGCGTACCGCCAAGCCAGCGGTGATTGACATAATACTGGGCGCAACGCTTGGCAGCGAGCGCGAGGGGCTCGGACGCCTGACGCTTGGTGCCGACGAACAGCACGCGGCCGCCCTTGGCTGCCGTATCGCGCACTTTCACCAGGGCCTGGTGCAGCAGCGGAACGGTTTGCGACAGATCGAGAATGTGGATGTTGGAACGTTCGCCAAAGATGAAATCCTTCATCTTCGGGTTCCAGCGGTGGGTCTGGTGACCAAAGTGACAGCCAGCTTCGAGAAGCTGACGCATGGAGAAATCAGGGAGTGCCATCGTTAAATCCTTTTTCCGGTTGGCCTCCACGGAGCGGAGCCGTTCGACGTCGAACGGCACCGGAGCGAAAGATTTTGACACCTTCCGAGCTCCGCGTGCGGGATGGCGCGGCTTATACGTTTGAAGCCGGCCAATAGCAAGCGGTGGGACATGCCTGCGGCGCAGTGGCGCCAGCCGATCAGACGGTTTCCACCGAGGCGACACCGGGGACGGCTTTCAAGGCCGCCTGCACAGCCGCATCGGCGCAGTGCCGGCCAGCCAGTTTCAGCTCGACCTCACCGCCATCGCGCAGCGGCACCAGCAGCTGAACCACGGCCCGGCGCGAGGCATCGGGACGTGTATTGGCCCGGTCCATCCGCGCCTGGATACCCGCCAGGGCGCGGGCATCATCGAGCCGGATTCGCAGCGCGTCGGCGGAGAACTGCATGTCCAGTGCATCGATCCGGTCGGCGAAGAAACTGATCTGCTCCTCGCGACTATCGACGCGGCAATTGACCAGTATGGCGGTGCCGGCATCGAGCAATTCGCGCGAGGCCTGCAGCAGATCGGCCGCGACGAAGACCTCGAATTCCCCGGTCGGGTCCGACAGTGTGACCCAGGCAAAGCGCTCGCCATTCTTGTTGGAGACCCGCTCCTGACGCCGGCGCACCACACCGGCGAGGCGAAGTGCCGTCGCGCCATCGGTGACGCGCGCCGGGGCATCGGCAAAGAAGACCACGCCGCGCTGCGCCAATTGTTCGGCCAGATCGTCGAGCGGGTGACCGGAGAGATAAAAGCCGATCGCCGCCAATTCGCCATCGAGGCGCTGGGTGGCGGTCCAGGGTTCGCGCTCGGGAATGGCCGGGCGCGCCAGGGCGATATCGGTATCGCCGCCGCCAAACAGGCTGGCCTGGGCGCTCTCGCGCTGCTCGGCCGCATGCTGGGCCATAGAGATCAGGGTTTCAGCGGCACCAAACACCCGCGCCCGGTCGGGATCGAGGCTGTCGAAGGCGCCGGCGCGCGCCAGGTTTTCAAACGTGCGTTTATTGACATCGCGCGGATCGATCCGTTCTGCGAAATCATACAGGTCGCGGAAGGGGCCATGAGCCGCCCTCTCCTCGACGATATGCTCCATCGCGGCAAAACCGACATTGCGGATCGCGCCGAGGGCAAAGCGGACCGTGCCGTCCTCGACGGTAAAATCCGCGTGCGAGGCATTCACATCCGGCGGCCGCACCTCGATCTTCATCCGGCGGATTTCCTGGAAGAAGGCCGAGAGCTTGTCGGTATTGGCGCGGTCGAGCGACATCAGCCCGGCCATGAACTCGACCGGGTAATTGGCTTTCAGAAAGGCGGTGCGATAGGCGATCAGCGCATAGGCGGCGGCGTGGGACTTGTTGAAGCCATAGCCGGCAAACTCGGCAACCAGCTCGAAAATATACCCCGCCTGGGTGCGGTTGACGCCGCGCGCCTCGGCGCCCTCGAGGAAACGGGCCTTTTGCTGGTCCATCTCCTCTTTTTTCTTTTTGCCCATGGCGCGGCGCAAGAGATCGGCCTCGCCGAGCGAATAGCCCGACAGGATCTGGGCGATCTGCATCACCTGTTCCTGGTAGATGATGACGCCATAGGTCTCCTTCAGCACGCCCTCGAGATCGGGGTGGAGACAGTCGACCTTGGCGCGGCCGAATTTGCGGTCGACATAGACGTCGATATTCTTCATCGGGCCGGGACGGTAGAGCGAGATCAGCGCGATCAGATCCTCGATCAGATCGGGTTTCATCTTCTTGAGCGTATCGCGCATGCCGGTGGATTCCAGCTGGAACACGCCAATCGCATGCCCGGAGGCGAGCAGTTCGAAGGTCGGTGCGTCGTCGAAGGCAATCAGTTCGAGATCGGGCACATCCTTGCCGGCGACGGCGACATACTGGAGCGCGCGGGCAATCACGGTCAGGGTCTTGAGCCCGAGGAAATCGAATTTCACCAGCCCGGCCGGCTCGACCCATTTCATGTTGAACTGGGTGGCGGGAATGTCGGAACGCGGATCGCGGTAGAGCGGTACCAGCTCATTGAGCGGCCGGTCACCGATCACGACACCGGCAGCATGGGTCGAGGCGTTGCGGAAGAAGCCCTCCAGCTTGAGCGCCACTTCCAGCAGCGCGGCGACGGCGGGGTCATTGCGCTGCATTTCCCGCAACCGCGGCTCGAGATCGAGCGCCTGGCCGAGAGTGACCGGATTGGCCGGATTGGCCGGCACCATTTTGGCGAGCCGGTCGACCAGGCCGAGCGGCATTTGCAACACGCGGCCAACATCGCGCACCACGGCGCGCGCCTGCAGCGTGCCGAAAGTGATAATCTGGGCGACGCGGTCGGCGCCATAGCGCTCCTGGACATAGCGGATCACCTCGCCGCGGCGTTCCTGGCAGAAATCGATATCGAAATCGGGCATGGAGACGCGTTCCGGATTGAGGAAGCGCTCGAACAGCAGGCCGAACCGCAAGGGATCCAGATCGGTAATGGTCAGCGAATAGGCGACCAGCGAGCCGGCACCGGACCCCCGCCCCGGCCCGACGGGAATATCATGCTGCTTGGCCCACTGGATGAAGTCCGAAACGATCAGGAAATAGCCGGGAAAGCCCATTTCCTTGATGACATTGAGCTCGAAATCGAGCCGGGCGCGATAATCCGCCTCCGGCGCCGAATCGGCTCCGGCCGCCAGGCGCAGGGTGAGGCCTTCATGGGCCCGCGCCGAGAGCTCCTCGCCCTCATCGCGGCCGGCCTCGGTGGGAAAACCGGGCAGGATTGGCGCATGGGTGCGCACCCGGAAGGCACAGCGCCGCGCGATC
>JBNMNI010000045.1:0-7965 GCA_051275375.1 Maricaulis sp.
GCCGAGCCGGCGCCGGCCAGGCGAGCCACGTCGAGCGAGGCTTCGGTATGGCCCGCACGCACAAGCACGCCGCCATCGCGCGCGACGAGCGGAAACACATGTCCCGGTGTCGCAATATCGTCGGCACCCAGGGCCGGATCGGTCGCGACCTGGATGGTGCGCGCTCGGTCATGGGCGGAGATGCCAGTGGTCACGCCCTCGCGGGCCTCGATCGAAACGGTAAAGGCCGTCTGGTGGCGCGAGCGATTGTCCGAGGCCATCAGGGTCAGTCCGAGCGTATCGCAACGCTCCTGGCTCATCGCCAGGCAGATCAGGCCGCGGCCATGCTTGGCCATGAAATTGATTGCGTCAGGAGTGGCGAATTTGGCCGGGATGACCAGATCGCCCTCATTCTCGCGATCTTCGGCATCGACCAGGATGAACATGCGCCCATTGCGCGCATCCTCGATCACGTCCTCGATCGGAGAAAGGGGGATATCACTCACGCGGAAACCTCCGGAAATTCGCTCAGACGGGCGGCGTAGCGCGCCATGAGGTCAACCTCAAGGTTGACGCGCGCCCCGCTGTGCAGCTGACCCAGTGTGGTGACCGCCGCGGTATGAGGAATAATCATCACTTCAAAGCTATCAGGCGTCACTGAATTGACCGTCAGCGACACCCCGTCAATCGTGATCGAACCCTTGCGGGCGATGAAGCGATTGAGCGATGGCGGCGGCGAAACGGTGAAAACGATCCAGCCTCCCTCATCACGCCGCTCCAGAATTTCACCGACCCCGTCAACATGGCCCGTCACCAGATGACCGCCCAGCTCATCGCCGATCTTCAGGGCCCGCTCGAGATTGACCGCATCGCCCACAGCCCAGTCACCCAGCCTCGTCTGGCGCAGCGTCTCCGGCGACACTTCCACGGCGTGCCAACCGCCGGCCGCGGATGCCCCCTTCGAGACAACCGTGAGACAGGCGCCGGCATGGGCAATCGAGGCGCCCAGCTCGATACCCTCGGGCTTATAGGGGCTCTCGACCTCGAACCGCTTGACGGCCTCGCCGCTGATCGCGCGGATACGCCCGAGGGCCGTGACAATTCCGGTAAACATCAGCAAATCCGCTCATAACTTTCGTGCACATCGCGCCCGCGCTCGGCCAGGCCGACACGCTGGAATGTGGGCGCCAGATCCAGCCGCTCAAGGCCAAGTGCTGCAATCGCTGCCAAACCGTCGCCGCCGAGCACAACCGGTGCGCGGAACCATTCGATCCGGTCGACCAGGCCTGCCGACAGCGCGGCGGCGGCAATGGCGCTGCCCGCCTCGATCATGACGCTGGCATAGCCGGTCATCGCGGCGCCAAGGTCACGGTCATTGAAGATCCGCACCCGGCGCCCTGGTTCGACATACACAGCTGCACCGGCCGGAGTGCGACCGTCTGTGTCCATGATCAGTACATCGGGCTGGGAAGCACCGGGCGCTCCATCGGGCCGCGCCGTCAATTGCGGATCATCGGCCAGTATCGTCCCGATACCCGTCAGGATCGCCGGATGGCCAGCGCGCATGCGGTGCACCTCGGCGCGGCTCTCCGGCCCGGTGATCCATTTTGATGTCCCGTTCGCGAGGGCGATGCGACCATCAAGGGAGGTGGCAAGTTTGAGGGTGACGCGCGCTCGGCCGCCCGCGCTCATTCGTCCTCAACGTCCTGTTCGGATCCGTCATCATCATCGGGATGACCGGGCGCGAGGTCCTCATCGGTGATGAATTCGCGGAAATCCTGGACCTTGTGGAAATCCTTGTAGACGGACGCATAGCGGACATAGGCCACGGCATCGAGATTCTTAAGAGCCTCCATCACCATTTCGCCGACCTTGTCGGAGGTGACATCGCTTTCGCCGGTCGATTCGAGCCGCCGCACGATGCCGGAGATCATCTGCTCGATCCGTTCCGGCTCGATATTGCGCTTCTGCATCGCCAGATGGATCGAGCGATTGAGCTTTTCGCGGTCAAACTGGACCCGCCGCCCGGATTTCTTCAACACGGTCAGTTCGCGCAGTTGCACACGCTCGAACGTGGTGAAACGGGCTGAACAGGCCGGGCATTGCCGGCGCCGACGGATGGCATTCCCGTCCTCGGCCGGACGGGAATCCTTCACTTGGGTGTCGAGATGACCGCAGAATGGACAACGCATCCGGGTACCTTAGGCCAATTCGGGATAGATGGGGAAGCGTGCCGTAAGTGCCTTCACGTCTTCACGCACCTGGGCTTCGACTTCCGCGTCGCCTTCAGGGCTGACAACCAGGGCGTCGAGCACCCGCACGATCATCTCGCCGACCTGCCGGAATTCGGCCTCGCCGAAACCGCGCGTCGTCGCTGCCGGCGAGCCGACACGCAGGCCTGAGGTGACCGTTGGCTTCTCCGGATCGAAGGGCACACCATTCTTGTTGCAGGTCATATAGGCGCGCTCCAGCGCCTTCTCCGCCAGATTGCCCTTGAGCCCTTTGGGACGCAGGTCGATCAGAGCGAGATGGCTGTCGGTACCGCCGGAGACGATGGCATAGCCGCCCTCGGTGACAGCCTTGGCCATCACCTGACAATTGGCGATCACATTGCGCGCATAGATCTTGAATTCCGGCCGCAGCGCCTCGCCGAAGGCAACCGCCTTGCCGGCAATGACATGCATGAGCGGGCCGCCCTGCATGCCGGGGAAGATCGCCGAGTTGAATTTCTTGCCGAGCTCGAGATCGTTGGACAGGATCATGCCGCCGCGCGGACCGCGCAGGGTTTTGTGTGTGGTCGTGGTGCAGACATGGGCATGCGGCATCGGGCTCGCGATTGCGCCGCCAGCGACCAGGCCGGCGATGTGGGCCATATCAACCATCAGATAGGCGCCGACTTCATCGGCAATGGAGCGGAATTCGGCGAAATCGATCTCGCGCGGATAGGCGGACCCGCCGGCGATGATCATTTGCGGCCGCACTTCATTGGCCTGTTTGCGCACGGCATCGTAATCAATGCGCGCATCGGCCTCGCGTACGCCATAGGCATGAGCCTCAAACCATTTGCCGGACATGTTGGGCTTGGCACCATGGGTGAGGTGTCCGCCGGCATTGAGCGACAGGCCCAAAATCTTGTCGCCCGGCTGAAGCAGGGCCAGGAACACGCCCTGATTGGCCTGGCTGCCCGAGCTGGGTTGCACATTGGCATATTGGACATCGAACAGCGCCTTGGCGCGCTCGATCGCCAGGGTTTCGATCACATCGACATGCTCGCAGCCGCCATAATAGCGTTTGCCCGGATAACCTTCGGCGTATTTGTTCGTCAGCGGCGAGCCCTGCGCCTCAAGGACGGCGCGCGAGACGATGTTCTCCGAGGCGATCAGCTCGATCTGGCTTTGCTGGCGCAGGATCTCCGCATGGATCGCATGCGCGACCTCATGGTCGGAATCGACAACGGACTGAGTGAAAAAGCGGCTCTCTGGCACTGCTGTCGCAATATTTTCCGTCATAACCTGTCCTCTTTAACGCATACACGAACGCACATACGGGCGACGGTTTGATAAGGCCGGTTTTCGCTACAAACAAGCACCGAGTTACGGCATGGGCAGGTCGAAACTCAGAACCGCCAACTGGATTAGGGCATATTTCGAAGCGTCGCCCATACGATCTGCGATTACCGCTATTCACACTTTAGTGCTTGAACTGGCTAACAACGCACAATATACATCAAGGAATTATTACTGAGCCGGCGCAGCTTTCCCCCGAAACGCCAAGCAAATTCGAAAGGCCTGAAATATGTCAGAAGAAAACATCATGGCAGTCGACCAGGAAGAATTGTTGCGGATGACCACCGATGTGGTGGCTTCCTACCTGTCGCACAATTCGATGCCCGCGGACAACGTGCCGGACCTGATCCGCTCGGTACACACCGCGATGAAAGAAGTTTCAGGCATTGAATTGAAGCAAGAAACAAAATCAAAACCCGCCGTTTCTGTCGCAAAATCCATCAGCGATGATTACATTGTCTGTTTGGAAGACGGTAAGAAACTGAAAATGCTGAAGCGCTATTTGCGCTCGCAATACAACATGTCGCCTGACGATTATCGCCGCAAATGGAATTTGCCCTCAGATTACCCAATGGTGGCGCCAGCCTATTCTCGCAAACGTTCGCAGTTTGCCAAGGATATCGGGCTGGGGCGCGGCAAGAAAGAAGCCTGACGCTCCAAGCGTCCGGATTTCAGACCGAAATACCGCGGCCGGGCCTTGTACCCGGCCGTTTTTCGTCCGGGGCCTCGGGATCGGTGCGACCCATCTTCCAGGCCAGCTTGGCCAGGGCGAGTTGATTGATTTCCGCCTGCGTCGTACGCGGCGGCACCTGGAAGACAACTTCCTCGCCGGTGACCGCACAAACCGCAGCGACACGAACGCTGCCGCCAACCTGCTGCGTTTCGATATAGACCTCCCGGTCGGTCATCGAGACACCCGCCTCATCCCCTCACCGCTACGTCCTGCTCGGACGCTCGCCGCCAGACATCGTGCAAGGCCTCGATCAGCGCGTCGAACATGGCATCGGTGTGCAGGGGCGTCGGCGTCAGACGCAGACGCTCAGTGCCCTTGGGCACGGTGGGATAGTTGATTGGCTGGACATAGATGGAGTGCTCATCGAGCAGCATGTCAGTCATCCGCTTGCACAAGATCGGATCCCCGACCTGGACCGGGACGATATGGGTTACCGACGGCATGACCGGAAAGCCCGCCTCGGCGAGGCGTGCCTTTAGCGTCGCCGCCCGCTCCTGATGCTTCTCGCGCAAATCATGTGCGGATTTGAGATATTCGACGCTCGCGCGGGCACCGGCCGCCAGGGCTGGCGGCAGGGCTGTCGTAAAAATGAAGCCGGATGCCATTGAGCGGATCGCATCAATGACCGCACCGTCAGCGGCGATATAGCCACCCATCACGCCATAGGCCTTGCCCAGCGTGCCCTCGACGATATCGATCCGGTGCATCAGCCCCTCGCGTTCGGCGATGCCGCCACCACGCAGCCCGTACAGGCCGACCGCATGCACTTCGTCGATATAGGTCAGGGCGTTGTATTTGTCCGCCAGATCGCAAATGGCCTTGATCGGACCGATATCACCATCCATGGAATAGACGGATTCAAAAGCGATCAGCTTCGGCGCGTCCTTGGGGACAGCTGCCAGCAATTCTTCCAGATGCGCGACGTCATTATGGCGCCAGACATGCTTCTCGCAGCGCGCGCCCTTCACGCCGGCGATCATCGAGGCGTGATTGAGTTCGTCGGAGAACATGATCAGGCCCGGCAGGATCTTGCCGAGCGTCGACAAGGTCGCCTCATTGGCAATATAGCCGGAGGTGAAGAGGAGAGCCGCGTCCTTGTCATGCAGATCGGCAAGAGAACGCTCAAGCTCGACATGATAATGCGTCGTGCCGGATATATTGCGGGTGCCACCGGCACCGGAGCCGACATCGTCAATGGCCTTCTTCATCGACTCCACGACGCAGGGCAATTGCCCCATGCCGAGATAGTCATTGGAGCACCAGACGGTGACGTCCTTCATCTGGCCATCGGGAGAGCGCCAGCGCGCAACGGGGAAATCGCCCTTGCGGCGCAACAGATCTGCGAAGACCCGGTAGCGGCCCTCGGCCTTCACACGGCGGACGGCCGCTTCAAATGCGTTCTTGTAATCCATGCCGGCCTCGTTAGCGGTGTGCTTCGTCGATACAAGCTTGAATCGACATATAGACCGTTAACGCGCGCCCTGCGAATGGACGAAGCGCCGCACCCGCCAAAAATCGCAGTCAGGGGCAGTTTTGCCTACATCCGGAAGCGGATGTGATCGGCCCAGAAGCGCTCGATCCGGCTTAGCGCCGTATTCACCGCCGGCAGGCTGTCGGCATCGACACCGCCAACCGGGCTCAGTGAAACCCCCTGGCGATCGAACAGGGCGCAGAGCCTGGCGCACACCGCATTGCCGCTTTCGGTCAGTGACACTCGCACGGCGCGGCGATCGACGGCCGAACGCTCATGCCGGATATAGCCGGCATCGACGAGTTTCTTGAGATTGTAGGACACGTTGGAGCCGAGATAATGGCCGCGCGTGCGCAGCTCGCCGGCCGTCAATTCCTGGTCACCGATATTGAACAGCAACAGGGCTTGCACACTGTTCAGGTCATCGAGACTTTCGCGATCAAGCTCATCCTTGACGACATCGAGCAATTGCCGGTGCAAGCGCTCGACCAGCTGCAACAGCTCAAGATATTCGCCGCTGGTCTGCGCCTGCGGGGCCAGATTTTCCGCCATCGCCATATGATACACTCCACCTGATCTTTTATTGATCTTGGGTGGACGCTAGCAGCAACAGGCTAAAAAGCGCTTAATCGGTCTTCCAGCTCCCGTTAAGCATCTTGTAGATCGCCGAGAAGTCGAGCTCCTGGCCCCCAAGATTGCCGAACAGCGCATACAGCGCCTCGGCCTGGGCGCCGAGCGGCGTCGAGGCACCGGAGGCTTGGGCCGCATCCTGGGCCAGTTTGAGATCCTTGAGCATCATCGCGGTGGCAAAGCCGGGTTTGTAGCCGTGATTGGCCGGGGTGGCCGGCATTGGGCCGGCGACCGGGCAATAGCTGGTCATCGCCCAGGACTGGCCGGAGGCTTTGGAGGAAATATCGAAGAATTTCTGCTGATCGAGCCCCAGCTTTTCGGCCAGCGCAAAAGCCTCGCAAGTGCCGATCATGGTGATGCCCAGCAACATATTGTTGCAGATCTTCGCCGCCTGGCCCGAACCGGTCTCGCCGGCATGCAGCACAGCCCGGCCCATGGCCTGGAGAATCGGTTCGGCGATGGCAAAATCGGCCTCGGCGCCACCGACCATGAAGGTCAGCGTGCCTGCATTGGCTGCCGCGACACCGCCGGAAACCGGCGCATCGACGAAACGAAAGCCCTTCTCGACGGCGGCCTTGCCGACGAAACGGGCGCTGTCGACATCAATGGTCGAGCAGTCGAGAAACAGGGTCTCCGGCGCGGCGTTGGGAAAGACGTCATTGGCATAGACGGCGCGCACATGCTTGCCCGCTGGCAGCATGGAAACGACCGCAGCGGCTCCACTCACCGCATCGGCGGTCGATTTGGCCGCCAGGGCACCATTTTCGACGGCCTGCGCCAAGGCTGCCGCGCTGAGATCAAAAGCGCGAACCTCATGGCCGGCCTTGACGAGATTGGCTGCCATGCCCGAGCCCATATTGCCCAGACCGATGAATGCGATGATCGCCATGTGATATCTCCAGAATCGGGTTGCTACCTTCGCCGGGCCCTGGGCCTCAGTCGAGGAATGTCATTTCATGTTGATCGTCAAGCGGCGCAAAGGCCGCAGCGATCGCCAGATCATCGACCTCAGCCAGGCTGGCCGGTGCCCAGACCGGCACATTATCCTTGTCGATGATCACCGCGCGCACGCCTTCATAGAAGTCATGACCGGTCAGGCACCAGGCACTCAGCCGCAAATCCTGCCGCATCACGCCCTCAAAGCTCAAATCCGCTCCGGCGCGCAAGGCGGCCAGGGTGAGCTTCAGCGCGGTCGGGGATTTACCCGCCAGGATCTTGACCTGTTTCAGTGACCAGGCATCGCCCGCCGCGATCATGCGCGCGACCATCGGTTCGACCGCATCGCCGGCAAAGGCGGCATCGATCAGGGTGCGCGTCAGGGCCAGATCGCTATCGCCGGGATCGCCGGAAAATTCTTCCAGCAATATTTCCAGCGCATCCTCGCCGGACAGATCGGCGCCTTCCAGCGCTGCGATCAGGGCATCGGTTTGCCCGGAGGGGCAGTAATGCGTCGCCAGACCGGCCGCGATGCAATCGGGCGCCTTGAGGCGCGCTCCGGTCAGACCCATCCAGGTGCCGATCTCGCCATCGAGCCGTGGCAGGAACCAGGCGCCGCCAACATCAGGATGAAAGCCGATCCCGGTTTC
>JBNMNI010000046.1:0-7924 GCA_051275375.1 Maricaulis sp.
GCGGTGCAGGCATTGCCATAGGTCTGGCCGTCGCAGCCGCAAACGGGGCGATAGTCGCGGGTGCAGGCTTGCGGCCGTGGCGTGCAAATGCCGCTCTGGTCAGCGGCGCCGCAGCGGGCCGCCGGCTCATAGCGGCAATAGGCAGCGCTATCGGCGCAGCCAATGCCCATCATCCCGCCGCACATGCCGCCAATCTCGGCGGATTGCTGCGGTTCGTCCGGCGCGCCGACCGGCCCCGATGTGGCGCAGGCGCCGAGCGCCAGGAGTCCGAAAACGAGGGTGATGAGCATGCCGGATAGTTTGGTCATGGTGTCGCTCCTGCTTGGCGGTCAGCCTATATCACCGTTAAGACGGCGCCACACCAGCGCGCCGAAGCGCCCGGAGGGAATTTGGCGTGTTCCGAGACCAGCCGGTGCGTGCCCCAGCTATTCGTGCAAGCGCCACGCGCCAATTGACCCGGCGAGGAAGCTGCCCACACCGAACAGGTTGATCCCTATGGCCCAGGCCCGATGTGCCGATGACGCATAGGTTTTTGGCGGTGCCAGAAAATGCCGTAGAACACCGCCGGCAAACAGCACTGGCGCTACGAGCAGCGCGGCCCAACGATAGAGGTGATATTGTTTGAATAATCCCAGCATGATCACCGCTGCGAACAGCAACACGAAAAGCTCGGTCCGGGCGGGCGATGCTCCGGACCAGCCGGAATTTCCGGACGCGATCGCCCTCATGCTGAGGAGATTGTAGAAAGTCGCCGCGGCGAACCAGATCAGCTGGGCGTATAAAGCAAGCTGCAGGGTTTCCATGGCGAGGCCCATATTTAAAGACAGCGCTCCGGGTGACCCCGGCACATCGGTACATCGTCAGTTGCTCTGAATGCCGTTCAGGCGCGCGGCAAGCTTCATCAGAGGCAATTGAAGACCCGACAGGTTCAGCAGGGACAATCCGCGCACCGGCAGCGTCATATCCTCAAGACTGTCGGGCAATGGCGTCAGGCTGACATTGCCGGTCCCGGTCACAAGCACTGTATCGGAATGCCTGAACCCACCCAGTCCCTCGAGATAGATCCCCGGTTCGATCGTGAAGACCATTCCGGTGCGGATTTCGTGGTGATACCCTTCCGCGAGGAATGGCCCTTCATGGCCGGTCACACCAATCCCGTGACCGGTACGATGCAGGAGCGCGTCGCCATAGCCTGCCTTGCGGATCAGCGCGTTTACTGCAGCATCCACGTCATGCATCGAGTTGCCCGGTCTGGTCATCTCAAACGCCAGCCGTCGGGCCTGCATCATGGTGTCAAAGGGCTTCCTCGCAGCTTCGGGCACATGGCCAAGAAAGAAGGTCCGTTCAACCTCGCAACCATAGCCGTTCATGACACCGGCCACGATCGAGACATGCGGACCGCCCTTCTCCATTCCCAGATCCAGTACATTCGTGAAGTTGTGCGGATCATGCGAAACGGACGGGGGCTGGACGACCGCCGTAATCTTGGTGGCCAGCATATTGAGTTGCGGGTTGTCCAGAAGCAGCTTCAACGTGGCCAGTTTGGCGGCTTTTGAATGGACCGACAGGGCGGACTGGCCCGGTTTCGCCTGGGCCAGGAGTGCCTTGATGCGGTCTGTGGCAATATTGCAGGCATAGCGGATGCGGGCGATTTCATAATCAGATTTGATGTGGCGTGCCTCTTCGACCAATTCCGAAGCCTCGGTTTTGGCGGGCACAGCGGCCTGCACATAATACGGGCAGGTGTGCTCGATGCCGACATTGTCGTTCTTGCCAAAAAGTCCCCCAAAGACATCGGACCACCTTTGACCCTCTGGAGCCGGGAACTCGAAATAGGGCAGCAGCTCAATCTCTCCGACCGCGCGGGTCCGCACATGGGGACGCTCAAGTTCCGGAATGACAAATCGCAGCTCGCCGCCCCTGGAAACAACCAGGACAAAGGGACGCTCGTGAATGAAGTTGGCAAAATTCGTCAGCCAGAGAATGTTGTCAGGATCGACGCACACAAGTTGGTCCAGGCCTCGCTCCTCCATGCGATCCGTCACCTTGCGGATACGGTCCTTGAGTTCGGCGGCGGATGGCGGCGCGAATGTCGGGTCTGGCAGCATGATTTCTCCTTATGTGCCCATATTTATTGATTCGAAAATCAATTATGGCAAGCTTTCATTTCAGGACAGGCTTCAACCCGAAGGCATCCAGTGGTAACCAATTTGAAAATGAAGAGATTTCCGTGACCCGCTCGCCGACCCAAACCAGAAGATCTGCCGGGCGGCCGAAGAATTCGGACGACGGCAACAGCATGCCGGATTTGATTCTGGAGGTCGCTATCCGGCTGAGCGCCGAGCGGGGTCCGGAGCAGGTGACAATCAAGGAGATCGCCGCTGCCGCCGGGGTCGCCACGTCCCTGGTTCATCACCATTTTGGAAAGCGCGCCGACCTCCACAAAACATGCTGCGAGCACGTTCTCTCGGTGATCCAGGCTCTTATTGGAAGCCTGGAAAACAACTTGCCCAAGGAGGTTTCGCCCTCGGACCTGGACTATCTTGGCGATGCTCTGATTTCCGGCCTGCGGGAGAGAGTCTGCTATCTGCGTTTTCTGGCGATGTTGTTTTTTTCACGCGACGCCCAGGCAAAAAAGGTCTTTCAGGCCTATTTCAATATCCTGCATCAGGTCACGACCCGGTATGAACAGGCGGGCATGCTGCGCGACGACCTCGACCCGATCTGGGTGACCACCCAGTTGATATACAGCCAGCTCGGCACCGTGTTTCTTCAATCCCCTCTCGCCGAGGTGCTGCACCAGGATCCGTACTCGCTCGAAAACTCCGTCGAGCGAGCAGCGACCTTTATCAGGATTGCCAAATACGGAATGTTCAAGGACCGGCCCGACTGAGAGTTTCGGCACTCCTCTCGACGCAGCCGCGTCCCGTCATGCCGCCGCATAGTTCGCCGATCTGTGCCGGTCAGCGAGGGTCGGTTTGGCGGTGCGGGCGGCACGGTGCCGCACAGGCGCTCAGCGCGAGGAGTCCGGAAACGAGGGTGATGAGCATGCCGGATAGTTTGGTCATGGTGTCGCTCCTGCTTGGCGGTCAGCCTATATCACCGTTAAGACGGCGGGAAGAATTCGATTGATTTTGACAGGACGATACCGCGCATGACGCTCCGCCTCGCCTTTATGGGAACGCCCGATTTCGCTGTCCGCTCGCTGGCCGAGATTGCCGCAGCGGGCCATGAGATCGTGCGGGTCTATACCCAGCCGCCGCGCAAGCGCGGGCGCGGCCAGTCGGAGCAGAAAACCCCGGTGCATCAGCTGGCCGAGGTGCTGGGAATCCCGGTTTCCACCCCTGGCAGCTTTAAGGATGAAGCGGTGCTCGAGGAGTTCGAGGCGCTCGATCTCGATGCCGCCGTGGTGGTCGCCTACGGGCAAATCCTGCCACAGCGCGCGCTCGATGCGCCGCGTCTGGGCTGCCTCAATCTGCATGGCTCCCTGCTGCCGCGCTGGCGCGGGGCGGCCCCGGTCCAGCGCGCCATCATGGCGGGTGATCGCGAGACGGGTGTTCAGATCCAGCAGATGGAAGCCGGGCTCGATACCGGCCCGATCCTGCTCTCGGAGACGGTTGCCATCAGCGAGACCGACACCGCCGCCAGCCTGCATGACAGGCTGATGGATGTCGGCGCGCTGATGTGGCCGCGCGCCCTGGCCGCGCTGGAACGCGGTTCGCTGCAGGCGACGTTGCAATCGGAAGACGGCATCACCTACGCCAAGAAGATCACACCGGAGGAGGCGCGCATCGACTGGTCGCGGCCGGCTGGCGAACTTTCGCCCCACATCCGCGGGCTCTCGCCCTTCCCCGGCGCCTGGTTCGAACTGGCGACCGAGAAAGGGCCTGTCCGGATCAAGGTCCTGCTTGCGGTGAGCGAAGCGGGCGAGGGTGCACCGGGCACGGCGCTCGACGACAAACTTCTGATCGCCTGCGGGTCTGGCGCCCTGCGGCTGATGCGGCTGCAGCGCGAGGGCAAGGGCGCGATGTCGGGGCAGGACTTCCTGCGCGGCACGTTGATCCCTGCCGGTACGGTGCTGGGCTGATGCCGCGCTACAAGCTCACCCTGGAATATGATGGCGGCCCGTTTTACGGCTGGCAGTGGCAGGACCATGGCCCCTCGGTACAGGGCTCGTTGCAGCGCGCGGCCGAGGCACTCAATGGCGCCCCGGTCACTGTGCAGGGCGCCGGGCGCACCGATAGCGGCGTGCACGCTCTGGGGCAGGTCGCGCATATTGATTTCATCAAGGATTGGCGCTGTGACCAGGTTCGCGATGCGATCAATCATCATCTTCGCCCCGATCCGATCTCGGTGCTGCAGGCCGAACAGGTGACGGAGGACTTCCACGCACGCTTTTCCGCCATCAAGCGGCATTATCTCTATCGCCTGATTGATCGGCGCTCACCGCTCACTCTCGACAAGGGCCAGATCTGGCGCGTGCCGCAGCCGCTCGACAGCGACGCCATGCACGCCGCCGCCCAGTGCCTGGTCGGCAGCCATGATTTTTCCACTTTCCGTGATGCGCAATGCCAGTCTGACAGCCCGGTCAAGACGCTCGACGCGATCCGCGTTTCGCGTATTGGCGAGGAGGTTCAGCTGACCTGCTCGGCGCGCTCCTTCCTGCATCGCCAGGTGCGCTCCTTTGTCGGATCCCTGGTCGAGGTCGGGCTCGGCAAATGGTCAATCCGCGATTTCAAGGCGGCGCTCGATGCGGCCGATCGCCAGCGCTGCGGTCCGGTGGCACCGTCGGACGGGCTCTATCTGGTGGCGGTGGATTATCCCGACTGAGGACGGGCCGCGCTATCCGGCGGGGATGGCCGGTGTCATCGCCAGCGAGATCAGGACAACCATGATCTTGGCCGCCAGGATTGGTATGGCACAGGCCGCAGCCGAGGTGATGGTCGGTGTGCCCAGGGCGATATAGGCGATGCGCCAATGCACCAGAATGCGCAAATAGCCATACAGGCCGGACAGGATGCCGAGGATCTGGATATTGATCAGCCCGGCCAGGAAGAGCGTCCAGAACGAGGCCTGAACGGCGAAGAGCAGGATCGAGCTCCAATTGTGCAGCACGACCCAGGCGGCCCAGCGTCCGCGCACGCCAATAATGCTGGTCGCCAGCGAGGCCGCGAGCGGGAAAATCACCCAGGACAGCGAATAGACAAGCATGTCCTCGAGCCCGTAAGTGTGCGCGCCATCGGAGCCATGCCAGGCGCTGAGCAGGATGAGTGCAACGAGCGGCAGGGCCAGAATCGCGGCGGCAAAGGAATGCCACAGCCCGCCCATCGAGGTGTCGAAATTGGCTTCCCAGCCATCCTTGAATGTCAGGATGCGCCAGGCGCCCTGCAGCGCCAGCCAGGCTTCGGCGACGAGCCGCATCATGCCGGCGTGTCCGTGAAATAGGCGGCCAGGATGCGGGTATAGATCCGCGTCAGCGTCTCGATATCGGCGACCGGCACGCATTCATCGATCTGGTGCATGCTGGCGCCAACCAGGCCGAATTCGGCGACGGGGCCGTATTTATGGATGAAGCGGGCATCGCTGGTGCCGCCGCCGGTGGTGAGCGCGGCGCGGCGGCCGGTTTCGGCCTCGATCGCATCCTGCAACAGAGTCGTGAAGGCGCCGGCCGGGGTCAGGAAGGCCTCGCCGGTGACATGAATATCGCAGGAAACCTCGCCATCGAAGGTCAGGGCGACCAGGGCCGCCTCATCCTCGATCCAGCGCGTCAGCTCATCGCCGGTATGGGCAATGTTGAAGCGGATATTGAAGCGCGCTGCGGCATGGCCGGGGATCACATTGGTGGTCGGATTGCCGACATCAATGCTGGTGATCTCAAGATTGGAGGGTTGGAAATTCGTCGCGCCATCATCGAGGCGGCGCGCCGTGAGCCGGCCAAGCAAGGTGAGCAGGGGCGGGATCGGGTTTTCCGCCCGTTCCGGATAGGCGACATGGCCCTGACGGCCGGTGACGCTGATCTGGCAGTTGAGACTGCCGCGGCGCCCCGATTTGATGGTTTCGCCCATGGCGGTCGGATTGCTCGGCTCGCCCACGAGGCAATGATCGAAGCTTTCGCCCTCGGCGGCCAGCTGTTCCAGCGCCGCCTTGGTACCATTGATCGCCATGCCCTCTTCATCGCCGGTGATCAGAAAGGCGATTGACCCGGCCGTTTCGCCCGCTTCGGACAGTAAACGCTGCACCGCAGCGACCATGGCGGCGATGGCGCCCTTCATGTCGGCGGCACCGCGCCCCCACAGCATCCCGTCGACAGCTTCGGCGGCAAAGGGCGGATGGCGCCATTTGGCGTCATTGCCGGCGGGCACGACATCGGTATGACCGGCGAACATGAAGCAGGGCGAGGCGCTGCCGCGGCGGGCATAGAGATTGTCGATCTCGCCAAAGGGCAGGCGGCGGCAGGCAAAGCCGAGGCTTTCCAGCGCTTGTTGCAACACATCCAGCGCACCGGCATCGGCCGGCGTCACCGAGGGGCAGCGGATCAGGCGCTGGGCCAGCGCCAGCGGGTCGGAAAGATCGTGTCGGGTGTTCATGCCCGAAACATAGCCGGTTCGGCGAGCCGCGCCAGAACAAGGATGCAGCGGCGGGCCCGGCCGGGATGCCAGGGCATCAGGCCGGCATGACCGCAGTGAGGGCGACATCAATGCCGCCAAAGCCGGGAAACTCCACCCGTGCCGCAAAGCCGGGCGAGCGGTCATTGATGCCGACCACGGCGCCGGTGGTGATGAAGGTGCCCGACGGCACTGGCAGGCCGCGCCCGCCCAGATGGCCGAGCATGAAGCGCAGTGCTGTCAGGGGCGTGCCGGGGATGACCGGTCCGCTGGCACGGCCGATCGAGGCACCGTCGACCAGGATTTCGACTTCCAGATCATTCCAGTCGCGCGTCTGCCAGTCGGTGATTTCGCCGCCGACGATCAGACCGCGATTATTGCCGAAATCGCTGACCGTACAGGTCGGGCCGTTCAGATTAATGCCGCGAAACGGGCTGGACGGGATCTCGACGCCATAGTGCAGGGCGCAGCTGGTCGCCAGACCGGTTGGATCAATGGCGTCAGCATCCGTCATGTCGCGCGTTGTGCGGAAGACGAATTCGCCCTCGACCGAGGCCAGGCCATTGGCGAAGACCGGCATTTCCTGGACACCGTGGCCGGCATGGCGGTGGACGGTGCGCGCGAAGATGGGGCCCGCGAAACGCGGCGTTTCCAGTCCGAGCCGGGCCTGGTCGGCATCGCTCATCAGACCGACTTTCCAGGCCGCGATTGTGTCCGGGAAGGCGGCAATGGCGCAGTCCTGGATCGCATAGGCCTGGTCCATCGTCGCCGGCATTTCTCCGGGATAGGTGTCAAGGATTTGCGCGCCGAGGCGGGCGGCGACGAAAGCGTCGGCAATGGATTGGGCGTTGATCGTCATCGGCTGGCGTCCTGTTTCTCGCGTCGCGGGCGCGATCATGTCTCACGCAGCCGGGCGGAAATCAATCGCCGCGAGGGCTTGGAATCCGATCGCGCCGCTGTGATACTTGCCCTCCTGCTCACCGGGGAAAAGCTCATGGCCAGCTTTGCAGTCAGCGAAGTCACCGAAATCTCGAAATGCGGTTATCCCGCGCCGATGGATGAACCGTGTAGCGGGCGGCATACGCGGCGCCTCGGCGACGCAGCCGGCCTGACCCAGTTTGGCGTCAACCAGGTCCGGCTCGAGCCTGGCGCCTGGTCGTCGCAGCGCCATTGGCACACGCATGAAGACGAATTCGTCCAGATCCTGTCCGGCGTGGCCGTGCTGGTGACGGATGACGGCGAAACCGTGTTGCGCCCCGGCGATTGCGCCGGATTTCGCGCCGGCGTTCCGGACGGGCATCATCTGGTCAATCGCTCGG
>JBNMNI010000047.1:0-7772 GCA_051275375.1 Maricaulis sp.
GCGGCCACAAAGTGCTGGCCGAAGCCGGGCAGGGCCGAAGCGAAGGCATCGCTGGTAATGCGTGCTCCGGTCTCGCAAATCTCCGGTGCATTGCCACCCATAGCGATCAGGCCGGCATCGCATTCCGCCGGGATGACACCGGAGGTCAGGATCGCCAGGCCGGTGATCGAGCACACCATGATCGTATCGATGAACGTGCCGAGCATGGCGATAATGCCCTGGTCAACCGGGTCATTATTCTGCGCCGCCGCGTGGGCGATCGGCGCCGAACCCTGGCCGGCCTCATTGGAGAAGATACCGCGTGCGACACCGCGTTGCATCGCCAGCATGAGCAGAGCGCCGGAGAAACCGCCGGCCGCTGCACCAAAGCCGAAGGCGTTGGAGAAGATGCGCGCGAAGGCTTCCGGCACGGCGTCGATATTCAGCACCACGACAACCAGGCCGACAGCGATATAGGTCAAGGCCATCGCCGGAACGATTTTCTCGGCCACGCTGGCAATCCGCTTGATACCGCCCAGAATGACCATCCCGGCGAGGACCGCGATGACCAGTCCGGTGATCCAGTAGGCCACGCCATAGGTGTCGCCAATCGTGCGCACGACTTCCACCGTCTGGATCGCATTGCCGGTGCCCAGACCGGCCAGCACGCCAAACATGGCAAACAGCCCGCCGAGCCAGACCCAGCGCTTGCCCATGCCGTTCTTGATATAATACATCGGACCGCCAACGCGGCGGCCATCGGCGTCGATCTCGCGGAATTTTACCGCCAGCACGCCCTCGGCGTATTTGGTGGCCATGCCGACAAGCGCGGTCATCCACATCCAGAACAGGGCGCCCGGGCCACCGATTGCGATCGCGACCGCAACGCCGGCGATATTGCCGGTACCGATGGTTGAGGACAGCGCCGTCATCAGGGCGGCGAACGGGGTGACATCACCCTCGCCTTCCGATTTGCGGCCCTTCATCAGCTCGCCAAAGGCAAAGCCGATCTTGCGCAGGGGCATGAAGCCCAGGCCGATATTGAGATAGAGGCCCGTCCCGAGCAGCAGGACCAGCATTGGCGGCCCCCACACAAACCCGTTGACGGCGTTGACGTAGGCCGTGACGAGATCAAGTGTCGTCCCCGCATCGGCAGTCCCGATAATATCTTGCATAGTCTTCCCCGATTTCTGCTTGCGCGCACCTTAGGCAGGAGCGATCCGGATTGGAACTGGTTTTGTGCACCGGCCGCCTGGTCCCGGAATCAGCCCGCCATGGCCGTGGTGACCTCGATCGCAAACACGCCCCACAGCCAGTCATCATCGGGCATTTCGGCAAGGGCCGGATCGCTTTGGCGCGGCCAGACCAGCATCGCCGGACCGAAACCGCCAATGCCGAGCGGCTGCCCGTCCATGGCCAGAGCCAGAATGACATCGTGCTCTTGCACGCGCTCGACACTGATCTCGCGCTGATAACCGTCCAGCGCGGTGACGGTCAGCATGTCGCCGCGCAGTTCGGCAATCGCCAGAACATCGCGCAGGAGCGGGCCGGAAAACCGCCGTACCGGGCCGCCCAGCGGGTAATCGGTCTCGACGACGTGCTGGTCGAGACCGGCCAGGCTGGCCCAGTTGAACAGGCAGGCCGACTGGAAATCCATCCCGAACGTCGTAAACAACGGCTCGGTCACCGGATCGACCGGGCCACGATCAACCGTGCCGATCTCGCCATAGACGGTCAGGATATCACCGCTGGCGTCCCGGCTTCCGGCACTGAGCGGCTGGCAGGCCGCAACGCCCAGCAGCAGGGCTGCCAATAATACCATCACACGCATACTCGTCTCCCATCCCCGGTATTCATCTGGCCTACGGCCTGACCGGTGATGACGCAAGCGGCAGGCTCAAAGCGGTGCTTTCGGCTTCAACCGTCCGGCATCGATCAATTGCTGGAAAAGCTCGACCACCGAATCCGCCATTGGCCGGTATTCAATCCCGAGCTCGCGCACGCTTTTTGAATGATCGGCATGAAAATCAATACCGACGCTGCGGGCGACACGGCGCCGCGTCAGGGCGGAATTGATGATCGGCCCGAACAGCCAGACGATGAATTT
The DNA here is from genome assembly GCA_051275375.1 of Maricaulis sp. Taxonomy (GTDB): domain Bacteria; phylum Pseudomonadota; class Alphaproteobacteria; order Caulobacterales; family Maricaulaceae; genus Maricaulis. The sequence continues at coordinate 2,087 of JBNMNI010000047.1, forward strand.
CGGCATGCGCTTGGTCGAGATCGCAAATTGATCGCCGAATTTTGCCCGCAAGGCGGCCGCCATTTCGGGAAAGCCCGAATCATGGGCCGACAGGATGTAGCGTCCGCTGGCTTGCGGCGTGAAGCCGGCCTTGATATGCGCCGCCGCGACTTCGCGCACATCGACCATGCCGATGCGGAAATTCGGCACCCCATTGGCCATGGCACCGCTGCCGAACTGCATCATGATCGCATAGCTCTCGCCGGTAGTCTGCGGATTGATTCCCGGCCCGAGGATGAAGGACGGGTTGATCGCGATCAGGTCCCAGCGATCCTGCTCGCCGGCGATTTTCCAGCCTTCGCGCTCGGCCAGGGTCTTTGAGTAGGAATAGGGCTCCTCGGTCAGGCTGGAGCTCGTATTCCACACCGCTTCGGTGAGCTTGCCCTCGGGCATGGATTTGATGTCGGCATTGGTGCTGTAGATCGCCGCACAACTCGACGTCATCACCACCCGCTTGACCGTCGGCGTCGCATTGGCGGCATTGAGCACATTACGCACCCCATTGACCGCCGGATCGACCAGCTCGGCCTGGGCATCCTTGACATTGAGCGTAAACGGCGAGGCGGTGTGGATCACCAGCTCGCAGCCCGCCATCGGCGCCTCGAAGGAGGTTGCATCCATAAGGTCAGCCTTGAAATACCTGATCTGCCCCGGCGCGGCGGCGGCAATGGCGTCGAGATATTTCAGTCCCTCGGCATTGTCGGGATTGCGCACCGTGGCGTGGACCGTATGGCCCGCCTCGAGCAATTGCCTGACGATGACGCCGGCAAGATAACCGGTCGCACCGGTGACCATGATCGGGGCTTGCGGATTGATCTGTGTCATGAGGTCACTCTCCTTCAGGGGCGAGGGCGATGCCGCGCCAGAAAATCTCGAAACTCGCAAGAGCGGTTTCAGCGGCCGGGCCCTCAGGGGCGGCGGCAATGAATTCGATCGCGGCGCAGACCTGGGCCTCCGCCAGTGCCTTGAGCAAGGCCGGCTCGATCAGACGAATCGCACCGCTCGTCATCGCCTCGCCGATCAGGTCCAGCGTTGCGGCGAACATGTCGAGGCCGTCGGCGCGCGTGCCATCGCCGAGCTCGTCGGAAAGCTTCAATTGCCCCAGCAGGGCATAGCGATCCGGATAGGCCCGCGCCCAGTCAATCGCGCCGAGCCAATAGGCCTCCAGCCGGTCATGCACGCTGCCCGATTGCGGTGCCGCTGCCTGCAGATGCGCCGCCCAGGACTGTTTCAGCGCGAGATAGACCGCCGCGACCAGCTCTGCCTTGGACGGAAAATAATTGAACAGCGTCCCGTTGGCGACACCCGCCTCGCGAGCAATCAACGCCGTCGGCGTGTCCCAGAAGCCGCGCTCATGGAAAAGCCGGGTGGCGGTCTCGATCAGCTTTGTGCGCTTGTCGGTCATGGGATGGATATAGAATTGACTGATCAGTCAGTCAATGGCAGATTAACGCGCCTGCGAAGCTGGAGATCATGCAATGCCCGGGATCGATCTCGCCACGCCACTGACCCTGCCCTGCGGCGCCGTGATGCCGCGCCGCCTGGCCAGGCGCGCCATGACCCAGGGTCTCGCCGCGCCCCAGGGCCGGGCGGCAGCCGCAAACGGCCACCGAGCCGGTCGCACCATCGGAGGCCGGCGAACTCGCCCTGCCGGGCGGACGCATTGCGCCGCTGCGGGCCCTGGGAGCCGGCCGGACAGAGGATGTGATTGCCCGTTTCGTCCCAACCCCGCCAGCGTGCAGCCGACCGGGTTTGACGAGGATGCGGGCCGGATGCGCCTCACTCTCCGAAATCGCGCCCGCGCCTGGCGTGGGGTAGTGGCTGCAGACGGGACGCTTGCCGGGGGTCCAGTACCGGCCGGCGCGACGGATCCATTCGGTCGGCTCGACCAGGCGAGGGATGCGTCGTGATGCCCGGCAATGCCGCGACAGGCGCCCTGGCTTCGCTGGTCCGGACGCATCTTTGCCGAATCGCCGGGCAGGCCACTCCAATCACCTATCAAGCGCTCGCCAAGGCCTTGGACCTGGCGCCGCCGAACACGATCCATCAGGTCACGTCTGCGCTCGAATACCTCATGGCAGAGGATGCCGCTGCGGGCCGCCCTTTTATTGCGGCGCTCGTGGTCAGCAGGGCGCGGGGCGGGTCGCCGGCGCCGGGATTTTTCATTGCCGCGCAGCGGCTTGGACGCTTCGACGGCGATCCTTCGGGACCGGAAGCCCCGGCGTTTTACACGGCAGAATTCGATGCGGCCGTCGCATTCTGGCGCACCGCTGTGAAGCCTTCAGGCAATGAATAAGGCCGGGTAGCCGCACAATCCGAACGGCTTGGACCATGTCCAGACATCCGTGACGGCCAACCAGAGAAATGGTGCACCCGACTGGATTCGAACCAGTGACCTCTGCCTTCGGAGGGCAGCGCTCTATCCATCTGAGCTACGGGTGCGCGCAATGGGCGAGGCTTACCCGATGCGCTTCGCCCGCGCAATCTCATAGCGCGTCGCCGGATCAGTCGCTGCCATCCCCGTCGGAACCATAATCGCCGAAGTGGTCACCAGGATGATCATCGCGTCGGCGTTCGGCATTATCGTGCTGGCTCAGCCCCATCATGCCGATCCCGACCCCGGAATCGACGCCGTCGACCCCGCGATTGCGGAATTGGAGTTTCGGGCCGGGCCGGGCGAGCCAGCGATAGGTCAGCAGCGCCATGATCGCACTGGCCACAACCAGCACCAGGGCGAAACCGGCTCCGACCGCGCCCTGCGGATGCAGGAATATGCCAAAAAACCAGGCGAGAAACATGAAAAGCGGCGCAGCGACCAGGAGCGCGAAACCCTGTCGGATCATTCTCATCATTGCCCTTGCCTCCCTGCTCGGCGGGCGGATCGGCCCGTCCGGATCACTATCGGCGTCAAAAGGGGCAAAAAGGGGACGCGAAAAAAGGGACAGGTATATTCAGCGTGGCGCGGCTTCGGCAGCTTGATAGCGTAAGGTCGGCGGCGCGTTGAATAGACCTGTCCTTTTTTGCTAAGCGTCCTCGCGATGATAGGTCAGCGAGAGAAAGACATCTTCCAGATCGGCTTCCTCGGTGCGCAGATCGGCGATGCGGGCGCCCGATGCGTGGAAGCGCTCGATCATCTCGGCGACCGAGACTTCACCGAAGCGGTAGGAAATCGCCAGCGACCCGTCCGGCCGGATTTCCGCATCGAGTCCGTCGAGGGAAGCCGGTGCGGCGGTCAGCGGCTCGCCGGGCGTGATGACCAGCGTTTTGCGATCCATGCGCTTGAGCAGGGTTTCCTTCGGCTCGCAGGCGATCACCTTGCCCTCGTCGATAATGGCGATCTCGTCGCACAATTCCTGGGCTTCCTCGAGATAATGCGTCGTCAGCACGATGGTGGTGCCATTGGCATTCAGCTCGCGCACAAAGGTCCAGAGCTGTTTGCGCAATTCGATATCGACACCGGCGGTCGGTTCGTCGAGCACCAGGACGGGCGGCGTGTGCACCATCGCCTTGGCGACCAGAAGACGCCGCTTCATGCCGCCGGATAATTGCCGCACATAGGCGTCGCGCTTGTCGGTCAGGCCGAGCACTTCGAGCAGCTCGTCGGTGCGGCGCTCCTTCTTGGGCACGCCGTAAAAGCCGGCCATCAATTCGAGCGTCTCATAGGGTGTGAAAAACACGTCGGCGCTGATTTCCTGCGGCACGACGCCGATCGCAGCGCGTGCGGCGCGGCTGTCCCTGTCGATATCAATGCCCCAGGTGCGCACAGTGCCGCTGGTCTTGTTGGTCAGCCCGGCAAAAATATTGATGAAGGTCGACTTGCCGGCGCCATTGGGACCAAGCAGGCCGAAGAATGAGCCCCGCTTGACCTTCAGGTCGATCCCCTTGAGCGCTTCCTTGTCCGGGGCCTTGCCGCCACCATGATAGGTTTTGCGCAAATCGATCGCTTCAAGCGCGTATTCGGGGAATTTTGATGTGTCGGACATGTCGCCTCGGAATTGACGGCCAGCTTGGGAAGGCCATAACTAGGCATCCTCCGATCCCCTGTCCATGAGGGCTGATGCATGGCCGACGCCGCAAACTCGATTCCACCATCCGAAACCATCACGGTTACCGGCCACCGCATTGCCTGTGATGGCGGCGGCGGTGCACTGGGACATCCGCGGGTTTTCCTCGAAATGGGCCAGGATGATTTCGTCGAATGCCCCTATTGCGACCGCCGTTTCGTCAAGGCCGGCTCGGCGCAAGACCCGAAGGCCTGAACGGAAAGGGCCTGACGGCCACGACGCAACCGTCTGGGGAGGCGCCGCATGTCCACCATGTCCAGCCAGCGCATCGGACTGATCACCGGCATCGTGCTGGCGATTGGCCTGCAATTCATGCCCCTGCCCGACGGGCTCAGCCGCGAAGCCTGGCTGCTCGCCTCGCTGGGCCTGATGATGGCGTCCTGGTGGGCGACCGAAGCGATACCCATTGCCGCCACCGCCCTGATCCCGATCGCCCTCTTCCCCCTGCTCGGCATCACCACGACCGGCGGCGCCACCGCCCCCTATGCCAGCCCGATCGTGATGCTGCTGCTGGGCGGGTTCATCGTCGCCCTGTCGATCGAGCGATGGAATCTCCATACCCGTATCGCGCTGAATATCGTCGCCAAATTCGGCGGTCAGCCGGCAGCCCTGATCGGCGGCTTCATGCTCGCCTCGGCCCTGCTCTCGATGTGGATTTCCAACACCGCCACAACGCTGATGATGATCCCGATTGCCCTGCGCGTGGCGCAGGAGGTCGAGCGCGAAGGCGTCACCTCGAAATACTTCGCCCCGGCGCTGGCCCTGGGTGTGGCCTATGCGGCGTCAATTGGCGGCATGGGCACGCCGGTCGGCAGTCCGACCAATCTCATCGCGGTTGGCTATCTGCGCAATGAATTCGGCCATACGCTCGATTTTGCGACCTGGATGGGGATGGGCCTGCCCGTCGTCCTGCTGCTGATCCCGGCTGGCTGGTTCGTGCTGACGCGGCTGAGCTTCAATCTCAAGGGCGGCGGGACAAGCGGCGCCGCTGAAGCCATGGTCAAGCGCGAACTGGCGGGGCTGGGCCGGATGACCGCGCCGGAAATCCGCGTCGCTGCCCTGTTCGGCACAGTCGCCCTGTTATGGATGGGTCGCTCCCTGCCGGCCGAATTGCTCACCTGGCTGCCCGTCTTCTCCGGCGAAGGCTGGAATTGGGGCTGGAATCCGCTGCTCGCCTGGCTGACGCAAACGCTCTCCATCCCTGTCAGCCTCCAGCTCAGCGACACCCAGATCGCGGTAATGGGCGCGCTGGCGACCTTCCTCATCCCGGCCGGCAAGACCGGCGAGGCGCGCGGTGAAGCCCTGATGAATTGGGGCGGCCTCGCCCGCCTGCCCTGGGATGTCGTCATCCTGTTCGGCGGCGGCCTGTCGCTGGCGGCCGCCCTGTCCTCGACCGGCCTGGCCGACTGGCTTGGCGGTCAGCTGACCTTCCTCGCCGCCTGGCCAACCCCGCTTCTGATCCTCGTCGTCGTGGCTGCCGTCATCTTCCTGACCGAACTGACCAGCAATGTCGCCACCACCACCGCCTTCCTGCCCGTGCTCGGCGTGCTCGCCGTCAGCGCCGGCGTCGAACCGGAACAACT
>JBNMNI010000048.1:0-7771 GCA_051275375.1 Maricaulis sp.
AGACACGCATTGACGAGGCCAGCGGCTCCAGGCCGCGGGCCTCGTCGATCTGTGCGATCAGACCGGCCAGCGAGACGCCATCGCTGCGGATCGCGGCATCGATCACGGCCCAGAATTCCGGCTCCAGTGACAGGCTGGTGCGGTGGCCGGCAAGCGAGACAGAGCGTTTGAGCAGGGGCATGGCGGCACCATCGCCTAGCGGCCCGGTTCAGACAAGGCGCTGCGCCAGATTCAGACTGCATGCATCCGGATCGCGTCGGCGACGCATCTCATTCCCGACACTGCCGCATTGGCGGCGGGCAAGGGTTGGAGACATATCATGGCCATCTGGCGCGTTCTGACGACACCCTTCCGGGTGATCCCCTGGTATCTCTGGCTGGCCGCCCTGGGCGTGCTGGCCTGGCTGGGGCGCGGTCTCCTGGTGATTATCGCGACGGTGATCGTCTTCGATCCGATGCCCTTGCCGCCTTTATTCTTCCCGGAACCGGCGACGGTGCTGGAAGCGCGCACCCAGGATGTGCAGCATTTCCACCATGTGCGCCGCAATGAGCGTTCGATGGATGACGCCCACCGGGCCCGATTCGATGCGGCGCTGGACCGCCTGCGCGCCGAAATGGGGGCGATGAGCGATGCGCAATTCCAGCTCGGTCTCGCCCGTGTCCAGGCCGTGATCGATAATGGCCATTCCAACGCCTCGGCAAGCCGCATGGTGCAGCCCTTCGCGCGCCTGCCGATCCGTTCGGCCTTCATGGCCGGCGAATTGCGCGTTTTGCGGGCCTTGCCCGGCTTTGAGGATCTGCTCGGTGCCCGCATCACCCACATCAATGGCGAGACTGTCGAAGAGGCCGCCGCACGTTTTCGCGATGCCTTTGGCGGCACTGACGCCTATTTCGTGACGATCGTGCCGCTATTGCTCGAAACCCCCGCCTATCTCGCGGCGGCCGGTTCAGGGCAGGGCGAGAGCGTCTATCGCTTTGAGCATCGGGACGGCGCGGTGGAAGAGCGCAGCCTGGTGGCGGTCGAGGTCGAAACGGACGCGGCCCGGATCTATCCCGGCGATCTGCCCCAGAGCTGGCAGCGGGAAAGCGAGCGCTGGCTCGCCTTTCAGCCGGCCGGCGATGCGCTGCAGTTTCAACGGTCCGGGAATGGCTACTGGATGCAGGCCCTGCCGGAGATGGACGCTGCCTATCTGGCATTGCGGATGAATTATGATGATGAATCCGGCGAGAGCCTGAGTGGCTTCGCGGCGCGTATCCTGCCGGAAATTGCGGCCCTGTCGCCGCAGGCGATCATTGTCGACCAGCGTTATAATGGCGGCGGCGATCTGGGACGCACGCATGCGCTGATGATCGGCCTGGCCGATATTGTCGGCCCTGAAGGCCGGGTCTATCTGCTGGCCAGCAACAACACATTCTCGGCCGGAATCGTCAATCTGGCGATGGCCAAGGAGGCAGCGCCGGAGCGCACATTTCTGGTCGGCGAGCCGATCGGGGACCGGCTGCAATTCTGGGCCGAGGGCTGGTGGTATAATCTGCCGAATTCCGGCTTCAGGGCCCGCTATTCCACCGGGTATTACGATCTGCAGAATGGCTGCCATGGCCTGTTTATCTGCCCCTGGAGCAGCCTGCATATTTTCCCGGTACTGGTTGATGATCTCGAGATCGATATCGCCGCACCGCTGAGCTTTGATGCCTATGCAGCGGGGCGCGACCCGGCGCTCGAAGCGGTGATGGCCGTGGAAGGGGCTCGATAGGCGCGGCTGGCGCCCCGAAACTGCGCGCGGCTGCGGCCAATATCAGTGCGGTCAATCAATTCGCAGGATTTGCCGGGTTAGGTTAACGCATGCGTAATTGGAGCAAACCCTTGCCGTTTTCGGCGGCGAATGAGCGGCGGGTGCCGAACCGGCCGGGCGTCTATGTGCTGTTGCGCACCGAGATCGATCCGTCCTCCGTGTTGAAGATCGCGTCCTCGCGTTCACTGCGCGAGGCCTTCAAACAGGTCGCGGACGAGCCTGTGGCCAACTGGCCGGTCAGGCCGCAAGGCTTCCTGTATTTCGAGAGCCTGAGCGAATCCGAGGAGGCCAAACGCTTCCTCGCCGAATTCAAGCGCCGCCGCGGCCAGCAGCCGATGTATAATTCGGGATTCTGATCCGCCGCCGGGACATGGTCCTGCCCGACAAGGGCAGGTGTGGGTCCCGTTGTGCTCAGGCCTCCGGCGTGTCCAGCTTCTTGCCATCCAGCTCGCGCGCGGCCTTGTCGGCCCGCGCTTTCGCCAGATCGGTCACCGCCTTGGGCTGACCATGCAGCAGCCGGTTGGCTTCGGCCTTTTTGGATTTCTCGAGGCGCGCCTTGCGCTTGCGCGCCTGTTTGAGATTGACCGGTTTGCTCATCGCCTAATCCTTCGGACCCAGCATGTTTTCCGGACGCACAATGGCGTCGAATTGCTCACCCGTCACGAAGCCGAGCTTGACGGCCTCTTCGCGCAGGGTGGTGCCATTCTTGTGGGCGGTTTTGGCGACGATGGTCGCCTTGTCATAGCCGATGGTGGAATTGAGCGCGGTGACCAGCATCAGCGAGCGGTTCATCAGCAAGGCGATATTATCCTCGCGCGCGGTGATGCCGATGATGCAGCGTGTCGTGAAGCTGTTGGCGGCATCGGCCAGCAGGCGGATGGATTGCAGCACGTTGAAAATGATCACCGGCTTGTAGACATTGAGCTCGAAATGGCCCTGGCTGCCGGCCATGGAAACCGTCGTATTGTTTCCCATCACCTGGGTGCAGACCATGGTCAGGGCCTCGCACTGGGTCGGATTGACCTTGCCCGGCATGATTGATGAGCCCGGCTCGTTTTCCGGCAGGGCCAGCTCGCCCAGGCCCGAGCGCGGACCCGAGCCGAGCAGGCGGATATCATTGGCGATCTTGAACAGCGAGACGGCGACGGAATTGAGCGTGCCATGCGCCTCGACCAGACCATCCTTGGTCGCCAGCGCCTCGAACTTGTTGGGGGCGGTGATGAAGGGGATTTTGGTGAAGGCGGCGGCTTCCTCGGCGAAAATCTCGGCGAAACCGATCTTTGTGTTGAGGCCTGTGCCGACGGCGGTGCCGCCCTGGGCCAGTTCGCACAGGGCCGGCAGGGCTGATTCGACGCGGCGGATCGAATTGGCGACCATTGCGCTATAGCCGGAGAATTCCTGGCCGAGCGTCAGCGGCGTGGCATCCTGCAAATGGGTGCGGCCGATCTTGATGATGGATTTGAAGGCCTGGGACTTGTCGTTGAGCGCATTGTGCAGCGTGTGCAGGGCCGGGATCAGGCGGTGGGTGATTTCCTCGGCGGCGGCAATATGCATCGCGGTCGGGAAAGTGTCATTGGAGGATTGCGAGCGATTGACGTGATCATTGGGGTGAACCGGGTCTTTCGAGCCGACGGTGCCGCCGAGGATCTGGATCGCCCGGTTGGAGACGACCTCATTGGTATTCATGTTCGACTGGGTGCCCGAACCGGTCTGCCACACGGAAAGCGGGAAATGATCGTCAAGCTTGCCTTCGGCGACTTCCAGGGCGGCCCGGGAGATGGCATCGGCCAGGCGTGGCTCGAGATTGTCGAGGCGCTGATTGGCGCGCGCGGCGCTGTATTTGACGATACCGAGGGCGCGGATCAGCGGTTTCGGCATGGTTTCCGTGCCGATCGGGAAATTGATCAGCGAGCGCGCGGTCTGGGCGCCCCAGAGCTTTTCATCGGGAACTTCGAGCGGGCCAAAGCTGTCGGTTTCGGTGCGGGTCTCGCGCATGAGGGGAAGCTCCTTGCAGCGCGTGCCGCGCCGGACGAAGATGGTGAAGAACAAGTCGGACGTGTACCACTCACGGAAGACGGATCAAGACGGTCATGCGCATCGCCGTGGGGGCAAGGCGTGTGGTCGGCTTGAGATCAGGGATGAATCTTTGCGACATGTCCGGTGATGAACTCAATCTGCGCGTCGACGCGCTGACCAGCCAGACGCGCCGCTTCCGGTCCCTGATCGGGGAATTCCTGCGTCTGGAATTCAAGCGCGAGCGTGTGCCGGGCCTCAGCTATGAGGTCTGCATCCGCATCGAGCGGCCGGGCACGGCCGTGGACCAGGATGTCGACAGCGTCGCCAAGGCCGTGCTCGACGCGCTGACCGGCGTTGTGTTTCACGATAACAGCCCGGTTGATCGCCTGTCGGTGACCAAGCATGCCAGCGAGCATGCGCGTGTCAGCGTCATCGCGCGGCCGATCAGCCAGCCGCCGGTGATTGCGCCGCCGCTGGCTGTGCAAAAGCGGGTGCTGGAAGACGCCTGACCGCAGCGTATCGGTCGCCGGTTCTCAGCGCCGCCCGCCCGCCATGCTTGTCGCTTCGGGGCGCTGGCGCAATCGCCACATCGCCCAGACGCCAATCGCCGGCCCGATTGCCAGCGGCGCAAAGGCATAGTCCCAGCCGGCGAAATTGATCCAGAGCGGCAGGATTTGCACCATCACCGTGGTCAGCGCGAAACCCATGGCCGTCTGCATGGTCAGCAGCGTGCCGACGCGGTCGGGCGGGGCCAGTTCGGTGATCGCGGCGGAGAACTGGGCGCTGTCGGCAATCACGCTCATGCCCCAGATCAGGAGCAGCGGCAGCATCAGCCAGGGCGAGGCGTTGAAGAACAGGCCGGCGAGCAGCGCACAGCTGCCGCTGACCGCCATCGCCAGCATGGTGACGGAGGTGCGGCCGAACCGGTCGGCGGCGCGTCCGGCGAGCACGCAGGCAATCGCACCGATGGCGAGGACGGCGAAGGCCGACAGGTTGGCGGCGGCTGTGCCCGCGATCCGCGGCGCCCAATAGGCGTGCAGGAAGGGACCGATCCAGGCCCACATCGCATACAGCTCCCACATATGTCCAAGATAGCCCAGATTGGCCAGGCGCAGGGCCGGGTCGCGGAAGGCAAGGGCGATCGTGCCCGGATCGAAGGCGGCGGCCGGCCGCTGTCCGGGACCGGCTGTCGCGAGCAGGATCAGGCCACAGGCCAGCAGGGCAGCAATGGCCGAAAGGGCAAAGGGCGTCTGCCAGCCCAGCCCGATCTCGGCGAGATTGAACAGGAAGGGCATGGCCGAGCCGAGCGTCAGGGCTCCGACCAGCAGGCCGACCAGCAGGCCGGCATCGCCGCGGGCCCAGCTGGCGGCCAGTTTCATGCCGACCGGATAGACCAGCGCCAGGGCGGCGCCGGCAATGGCGCGGCTGGCGATCATCGCCAGACCGCCCGGCGGCAGGCCCAGTGCTGCCAGATTGGCGATGGCAGCGATGGCCGCGCCGATCGCAAACAGACGTCTCGGATCGATCCGGTCTGGCAGGCCCCAGAGCGCGCTCAGCAGGGCGCCGACCACAAATCCGGCCTGGACCGAACTGGTCAGGGCCGCCTGGCGGAAAGGGGAGAGCGCTGTGGCTTCGAGCAGGGCTGGCAGGGCGGCTGCGCCGGCAAACCAGACCGAAAGTGCGAGAAATTGTGCCAGCGCAATCAGGGTGAGGGCGCGGGTCTTTCCGGTGAAGTCGAGGGGCTGGCTCACGCCTTGTCGCGCAATGCCCTTGGCCGGCGTACCTGGCAGGTTGCGGTGCCCTTGGCGGCGATAATGCCGTCGCCGGTCCAGATCGTGCCTTCCATGAAGGCGACATTGCGCCCGACGCGCAGGGCCTGGCCGCGTGCACGGCATTTGGCCAGCGGCAGGGGGGCGAGGAAGCTGGTTTTCATTTCCAGCGTCGGCACGCCGACCGTGAAGCCCTGTTGGACCAGCACGGCCAGTGACATCACCTCGTCGAGCATGGCGCACATCATGCCGCCCTGGACACCGCCGCGCAGATTGGAAACTTGCGGCGAGGGATCGAATTCGGCCTCGAGCCAACCTTCATCCATCGAGAAATCAAGCAGGCGAAAGCCCAGCAGCGTCGCGGCATGCTCGAGATTGGTCATCGAGGTGAGGCGGGCGCGAATCTGTGCCGCGTCGAGCCGGTGGACCGGCCCGTCGCTCAAATCGGGTGCAACCGGGCGCTGGCCGGCCATCACTTCTTGCGGAAACTGTCGAGGCTGACGACCTGGCCGGCCTCGCCATCTGCCGGCGCGCCCTTGGGGCCGGGTTTCGATCCCGGTCCGCTATCGACGGCCGGGCTGTCGCCGGTGAGGGCCTGGTCGAATTGCAGGTGGAAGCCGACGCTGGGATCGTGAAAGCGCGAGACGGCCGAATAGGGCATTTTGATATATTTCGGGATGCCGCCGAATTTAAGCGTCACCTCGAAACCGGTCTCGGTAACGTCGAGATCCCAGAACTGGTGTTCCAGCACGATGGTCATTTCATCGGGATATTTGTCGAGCAGGGACGGGTCGAGATCGACGCCGGGCGCGCGGGTGCGGAAGGTGATGTAGAAATGGTGCGGGCCTGGCAGGCCTTGCGGCATGGCCGCCCGGAGCAGGGCCTGACGGACAACGCCGCGCAGCGCCTCTTGCGCCATCAAGTCGTAGCGCATCAGATCCTTGGCCATGGACGTCCCCGTTTTTCCCTTGCGCCAAGGGTATCGTACGCAATGGGCAGGTCAACGCATTCTGGTCGTTTCACTGCACAAGAGGTGTCTTGGGTGAACGGCGTTCAGGATTTGCGCGTGTCGTGGGAATTCGGGTCAGCGCGCCGCGCCTCAGATAAAAAGGCGCCCTGACGGCTGCGAAGAAAAAGGGCCCCCTCAAGGGAGCCCTTCATTTCATGCTGCGCTGCTCAAGCCCTTCTGGGTCGCCGAAAGGGCGTGGGAGAGTTTTTCAGGCCCTTGGCAATGCATTGCTCGTCACGTTCAAGCCTAACCATGGACCGGTGCTGAGTATCAGTCTGCGGGACAATTCGTGCGGAGCGCCCGCTCAAGAGCGAGTACTTCACCTTTTACTTGTGCCAGTTCGCCTGAACGATCAGCGCCGAACACTGAGCCCAGCGGCAACAGGAAGAGGAAGACAGAGGCGGCATCCGCTGTTGCAGCGTTGTTTTGCTGCCGGGTGAGGGCGTTTTCGTTGTCTCTCTTCACCTGTAATTCTGCGCGATTTTCCTCGCAGGTCATGCCGGTGTATTCGTTAGCCGAGATCGACATCGGGGCGATAGAACCCGCGCGACTGGCGCAACCGGTCGCAATCATCGCCACGGTGCACGCAGCAATTACAATTTTCAGTTTCATTAGATATCCCCAAAGTGTTGAGGACGCATTCAACGCAAGATTGAGCGGGTTTCAACCATAAATAGCCATCAAGCAGGGCGCGCGTCAAATATTTCTATAATATTGAACCGATGTCAGCCAAATAATTATCTGTGTGCAAGTTATCGGCGCCGCGTTTGGAGGGCGATTTTTTGGGGGCAGCTGCAGTCATGCTCCCCCAATGTCTGGCGTCCAGGGCGGATTCCGGCTGGCCCTAAGCCTGGGCCGCCGCCTGGAAAAATTGTGATGGAGGAAAGTGGAGGCTTCTGTTGCCAGGTGCCTCCGAACCCCGCCTGAGCGTGCGAACACCCAGGAGTTTAATGCGAAGTTAGACGCGCTGACTAGGCAGCGAGACGAACTTCTTCAGCAAAGTTGTCATTGGCAACTTTAAGAATGAGCCTGTATCGGGCCTCACCCGGGCAAAAGCATTCCCCTTTACCCATCCGTCAATCCTATTTCGGCCCCATAATCGCTTGCCAATACAAGCTGAAGGTAATGGTGGAGCCGCCGGGTACTGCCCCCGGGTCCGGTCTGGTTATTACGAGCGCGTTTATC
>JBNMNI010000049.1:0-7753 GCA_051275375.1 Maricaulis sp.
ATGACAGGATGGCAGACTGGCAGACATGCCCCGCAGTGACAGAGTCGGGCCTTGCCCTCTGTCGCAATTACCGTCCCGGAGGCTCGGCACCCATCTGGCGCGAGCGGCGTTCGGCAGCGGCCACGGCCTGGCGCACCAGTTCGGGCAAGCCGCCGCCGCCGCCCATCAAGACATCGATGGCGGCCTGGGTGGTGCCGCCCGGTGAAGTCACGAAACGGCGCAATTCCTGCGGCGAGTGCTCGGACGCGGCCAAAAGGGCCCCGGCGCCGATAATCGTCTGGCGTGCCAGCTTGTCGGCGAGCTCGCGCGGCAGGCCTTCGGCAAAACCGGCACCGGCCAGGGCCTCGGCGAGCAGGAAGACATAGGCCGGGCCCGAACCCGAGACTGCCGTGGCGGCACCGATCAGGCGCTCATCCGTGACCCATTCCACCGGTCCGGCGACTTTCAGCAGGCGCGTGGTTTGTTTCTCGATCGCTGCGCCGGCCTCATTGGCGACGCAGACGCTGATCCCGGCCCCGATCGCAGCGGCCGTATTCGACATGGCGCGCACGATCGGCCGGTCGCCAAACATCGTCGCCAGCCGGGTCATGGTGATACCGGCCATGACGGAGAGGATCGCACAACCGGCGGGCAATTGCGGCGCCAGGACGGCGGCAATCTTTTCCAGCGCCTGCGGCTTCACCGCCAGCACGATCAGATCAACGCCGGCCAGGAGTTTCGCGTTGGCGGCGCTTGCCAGCTGCAGCTGATACTGTGTGATCAGGGCCTGCGCGGCATCGCCGGGCGCCGGATCAACGATCAGCAAGTCCTGCGGCGTCACGCCGCTGCGCTTGGAGCGCAACCAGCCCGCCGCCAGTGCGCCGCCCATATTGCCGGCGCCGATCAGTGCAATCTTGCTCGCGCTACTCATAATCTGTGTCAGGCCTCACCGGCAGTTTCAAACATGGCCGCCGCTGTGGCTTCCTCGACATTCTTTCCGCCCCAGATCAGGAAATGGAAAGCGGGATAGAAGCGCTCGCCGGCTTCCTGCGCAGCAGCGATCATCGTCGCGGCCTGCGCCGGGGAGACGGCCTCGCCCGTGGGCAGGGAAATCGCATGGCGATAGACCACGCTGCCATCCTCGACCCAGACATCGAAATGTCCCAGCCAGAGTTTTTCGTTCAGACGGGCGACAAGTTCGCAGACATCGCGGAAACGATTGCTGGTCACTTTCAGATCGAGGCTGGAGCAGATGTGCAGCGCATCCAGATCCGGCCGCCAGGCGAACCACATCTGATGGTCGCGCCAGGCACCGGGAACGCTCAGGTGCAGCTCGCCATTCTCTTCGCGATCATAGGGATATTGCTCGGCAATCACCGCCTGCTCGACAGCATCGAGCGGATCGGACGTCGCGGGCGCGTATTCATCTGAAAGCAGGTCCATGGCGTAGTCTCCTTCGTCTGCGCGGCGACTCACACCGCTAGGACGGTATGACCACGCCGCTGCAGGCGCAATAAAAAGCGCTGTTTGCGCGGTATCAGTCTGTGGATTTCGGTGCCGCGGTCTTTGCGGCGGGCTTGCTTTTGCGGGTCGCAGGCTTGGCCGCACCGGCCGCTTCGAGGACCGCCAGCCGGGCATTGAGCGCTTCGATCTCTTCGCGTGCGGTCGCCAGGGCAGCCTTCACCACATCGAATTCCTCGCGGCTGACCAGGTCCATATCCGCAATAAAACGGTCGGCCTGGGCCCGCATGGCCGTGCGTGCTTCCTCGCCAACGGCCTGCGCGGCGCCGAAGGCATCCGTCATCAGTCCGGCAAAATCATTCAGAAGCGGGTTGCGCGTTTGCATCAAAGAAAGCCATTAGTGTGTCTCAACCTCGCCTATATGCGGTGCCGAGCGCAAAAGCGCAACGCACCCTTGCCTCACATCTGCATCTAGTTTCCGGATACTCCCATGCAATACTGTCCAGCCAGCTTCGATCTGATCGATCCGATCCTGTTCACCATCGGCCCGTTCGACCTGTTCGGCCTCGATCTGCGGTTCGACCTGCGCTGGTACGCGCTGGCCTATATCGCCGGCCTGCTGCTGGGCTGGCGCTATATGACCTTGCTGTCGCGGCGGCCGGCGATGTGGCATGCAGCGGGCACGAAGAAGCCGAAATCGCCCTTCACCGAACTCCAGGTCGATGACTTGCTGGTCTGGGCAACGCTGGGCGTCATTGTCGGCGGGCGGCTGGGCTATGTCGTCTTTTATTCCTGGGAATACATGGCGACCGGCCTGCGCGGCGGCATGATCCTGCCCGACAGCATGATCGACCGCCTGGTCTGGACCGTGACCGGTATTACCCAGGGCGGCATGGCCTTCCATGGCGGGCTGATCGGGGTGGCAGTGGCGCTGTATTTCTACGCCCGCCGGCAAAAGCTTGACCTGTTGCGCATCGGCGATGCCGCGGCCCTGGTGGCACCGATCGGCCTGTTCTTCGGCCGCCTGGCCAATTTCATCAATGGCGAGCTCTGGGGCCGCCCGACCGATTTGCCCTGGGCGATGACATTTGCCAGCGACCCGCTGTGCCTGCCGCGCCATCCCAGCCAGCTCTATGAAGCGGCGCTGGAGGGCCTGGCCCTGTTCGTGATCATCAATCTGGCGACGTGGAAATTCCGCGCGCTTGAAAAGCCCGGCCTCAATGCCGGCCTGTTCCTGATGTGTTACGGCCTGTTCCGCGCCGTGCTCGAGACCGTGCGCGAACCTGATCTTCACATGCCCGAAGCCCTGCGCGGCCATGTCACCATGGGCATGCTGCTCTCCATCCCGATGATCATCCTGGGCGCCTGGCTGGTCCGCAAGGCCCTGGCCCGGACCGGAACGACCGCCAGCGGGGCCTGATCATGATTGCCGACCGGCTGCGCGAGCGCATCGCGGAGGGCGGCCCGATTTCGGTTGCCGCCTTCATGACCCAGGCCCTGTTCGATCCGATGGAGGGGTTTTACGCCACCAAGGATCCGATCGGCGCCGGTGCCGACTTCATCACCGCGCCGGAAATCAGCCAGATGTTCGGCGAGCTGATCGGCCTGTGGACGGCGCAAAGCTGGCTCGACATGGGCAAGCCCGACCCGGTGCAGCTGGTCGAGCTTGGCCCCGGACGCGGCACGATGATGGCTGATGCGCTGCGCGCCTGCCGCGCCGTGCCGGGCCTGTTGCAGGCAATGCAGGTGACGCTGATCGAGGCGAGCGCGGCACTGAAGGCCGTCCAGGCCCAGACCCTCGGCCCGAGCGGAGCCCAGATCCGCTGGGTCGACCGGCTCGAGCGGGTGCCGCCCGGCCCGGCCATCATTATCGGCAATGAATTTCTCGACTGTCTGCCGCTGCGCCAGGCCATCCGGCGCAATGGTCAGTGGCATGAACGCCTGGTCGGCCTGGATGAAGGCGATCGCCGCGAATTCGTCTTCGTGCTCGGCCCGCCGCTCGGCGTCGATGAAAACCTGATTCCCGAACGGCTCCGCGACGCACCGGATAACAGCCTGGTCGAGCTGCGGCCCGGCGACCGGCAGATCGTCGACGCCCTGTCCGACCGGTTCGCACGGGATCCTGGCCGGGCGCTGCTGATCGATTACGGTCCGGCAAACAGCGAGACCGGCGACACCCTGCAGGCGATCCGCACCCACCGCAAAGTGCCCCCACTGGAACAGCCCGGCACGGCCGACCTCACCGCCAGGGTCGATTTCGAATCATTGATCGCGGCAGCGCGGCAAGGCGGCCTCACCGCCTATGGTCCCGTCGAACAGGGTGAGTTTCTGCTGGGGCTGGGAATGGAATCCCGCGCCGCTGCCCTTTGCCAGGCCGCGCCCGGTCAGCGCAGCGTGATCGCCCGCCAGGTCTGGCGTCTGACTGACGAGCAGCAGATGGGCCAGCTGTTCAAACTGGTCTGTCTCGACAGTGCCGGGCTCTCCACCCCGCCCGGATTCTCCGCAGACTGAGTCTTTCGGCTTCATTCCCGGCGCCGCCTCTGTTAATCAGCCTCACGATTGACAAGGGGCCACACGCCATGAAGTTGCTGTCCGGCACATCCAACCGGCCACTCGCCCGCGCGATCGCCGACTATCTCGACGCGCCGCTGACGGCGAGCGAGATCGAACGTTTCGCCGATGGCGAGATATTCGTCCGAATCGACGAGAATGTCCGCGGCGAGGATGTCTTCATCATCCAGTCGACCTCCTGCCCCGCCAATGACCATTTGATGGAATTGCTGATCTGCACCGATGCGCTGGTGCGCGCCAGTGCACGCCGGATCACCGCCGTCATCCCCTATTTCGGTTATGCCCGCCAGGATCGAAAGACCGGCGGCCGCACCCCGATTTCCGCCAAGCTGGTGGCCAATCTGATCGCCAAGTCCGGCGCCGACCGGGTTTTGACGATTGATCTGCATGCCGGCCAGATCCAGGGCTTTTTCGATATCCCGACCGATAATCTGTTCGCCACCAAGGTGATCGAGGACGATATCCGGCGGCGTTATGACGTCGAGAATCTGATGATCGTCTCACCCGATGTCGGCGGCGTGGTTCGCGCCCGGGCGCTGGCCAAACTGCTCGATGCCGAGATCGCCATCGTCGACAAGCGCCGCCCCAAGGCCGGCGTGTCGGAAGTGATGAATATCATCGGCGATGTCGAAGGCCGCCGCTGCATCCTGTTTGACGACATCTGCGATAGCGGCGGCACGCTGTGCAATGCCGCCGATGCTTTGCTCAAATGTGGCGCGATCGAAGTCTCCGCCTATGTTTCTCACGGCGTTATGTCGAACGATGCGCAGGGCCGGATTGCCAAGTCTGCCTTGAAGGAAGTGGTCATCACCGACTCCATCACAGAGCTGCCCGGATCGACCCAGACCAAGAAGGTGCGGCGTCTCTCCATCGCTCCACTGCTCGGCGAAGCCATCCGCCGTATCGCCAATGATGAATCCGTGTCCAAACTGTTCGACTGAAGAAACTGCCCGATTGCTGACTCTTGCCGTCCCGCACAGTTGCGCGGCGTGCGGGGATCAGTTATAGCCCGCCGCTCGAAATAACACCGTGGCGCGATGCCAAGAAAAATCGCCGCCCGCCTGGTCTGGCGGCGTTTGTATTTAAGGAAACAGGTCGATGAGCTCCAACATCGTTCTCACCGTTGACGTTCGTGAAGGCACTGGCAAGGGCGCGGCTCGCGCTGCCCGCCGTGAAGACCTGGTTCCAGGCGTCGTTTATGGCGGCGCACTCGGTCCGGTTGCGGTCAATCTGCGCGGTAATGAAATCCGCAAGGCCCTGCTGAGCGGCAATTTTCTCTCGCACATTCTGGAACTTAGCCATGACGGCAAGAACCAGAAGGTCATCGCCCGGGACATTCAGTTCCATCCGGTGTCCGACAAGGCGATGCATGTCGATCTGTATCGTGTTGAGGCCAACACCAAGATCCGGGTCAACGTCAATGTCCGCTTCATGAATGAAGAGGCCTGCCCGGCCCTGAAGCGCGGCGGCGTGCTCAATATCGTGCGTCACGATCTCGAGCTGCTCTGCCCGGCCTCGGCCATTCCTGAATTCATCGCTGTCGACCTCACCGGTCTGGAAATCGGCGATTCGATTCACATGTCCGCCGTCACCCTGCCGGCCAATGTGAAGCCAACCATCTCCCGTGACTTCACGATTGCGACCCTTCAGGGTTCGCGCGCCGTCCTCACCGAGCTGGACGAAGGTGAGACCGAAGGCGAAGCTGAAGACGAAGAAGGCGGCGAGGAGTAATCCTCGCCGGCCGATCCTGAG
Organism: Maricaulis sp.; assembly: GCA_051275375.1. Classification (GTDB taxonomy): domain Bacteria; phylum Pseudomonadota; class Alphaproteobacteria; order Caulobacterales; family Maricaulaceae; genus Maricaulis. The sequence goes on from JBNMNI010000049.1 coordinate 5,764, forward strand.
GGCGGCCGACGATGATGATCCTGGCAGGGCTCGGCAATCCCGAGCCCAAATACCTGCGCAATCGGCACAATGTCGGCTTCATGGCGATGGATGTCATCGCCGCGGCCTGGAGCGCGGGCCCCTGGCGCAAGCGCTTCAAGGGACTGTGTGCGGAACTCACCGTCTCGACCGCTTCCGGGCCGAAGAAGCTGCTCCTGCTCAAGCCGCAGACCTTCTACAATAATTCCGGCAATTCGGTCGCCGACGCTGCCAATTTTCTCAAGGTCGCGCCGGAAAATGTCGTGGTCTTCCATGACGAGCTCGATCTGGATCCGGGCAAGTTCCGCCTCAAGACCGGCGGCGGCGCCGCCGGCAATAACGGCATCAAATCCGTCACCTCGCAGCTCGGTCCCGATTTCCGCCGCGGCCGCATCGGCATCGGCCATCCCGGGGACCGCAATCGCGTCACCGATTATGTCCTGTCCGATTTCGACAAGCATGACGAGCCCTGGCTGATTGACCTGCTTGACGCGATCGCGGATTCCACCGACCTGCTCGCATCGGGCGAATTCGACGCCTTCCAGACACGCGTGACACACAAGGCGCCCGCGCCGTAAATTCAGCGCCGGACCAGCACACCAACCGGGCCAGCACACCAAAAGGATAAGCATCATGGGTTTCAAATGCGGTATTGTCGGCCTGCCCAATGTCGGCAAGTCCACCCTGTTCAACGCCCTGACGCAAACCGCTGCCGCCCAGGCCGCGAATTACCCATTCTGCACCATTGAGCCCAATGTCGGCGATGTCGCGATGCCGGAACCGCGCCTGCTCGAGATCGCGGCCATTGCCGGCTCGAAGGAAATCATTCCGACGCGGATGAATTTCGTCGATATCGCCGGTCTCGTTGCCGGCGCCTCCAAGGGCGAAGGCCTGGGCAATAAGTTTCTCGCCACGATTCGCGAAACCGACGCCATCGCCTATGTGCTGCGCTGTTTCGATGATGACGACATCACCCATGTCAGCGGCAAGGTCGATCCACTCTCCGACCTGGAAACGGTCGAGACCGAGCTGATGCTGGCCGATCTGGAAAGCCTGGAAAAGCGCCGCACCAATCTGGAGAAGCGCGCCAAGATCGGCGACAAGGAATCCAAGGCGCTGCTGGTACTGGTCGATCTGGCGCTGGTCGAGCTCAATGCCGGCCGCCCGGCCCGTTTCGCCAAGGTCTCCGAGGATGATCTCAAGACCTGGCAAGGCCTGCAATTGCTGACCACAAAGCCCGTCCTCTTCATCGCCAATGTCGGCGAAGAGGACGCCGCCACCGGCAATGCCTATTCCGACGTCGTCGCCAGGCGCGCCGCCGAAGAAGGCGCCGAGGCCGTGGTGATCTCGGCCAAGATCGAAAGCGAACTCGCCATGCTGGCCAATGAGGAGCGCGCCGAATATCTCGAAGAGCTCGGCCTGCACGAAGCCGGCCTCGATCGCCTGATCCACACCGGCTACAAGCTGCTGGGCCTGCGCACCTATTTCACCGTCGGCCCCAAGGAAGCACGCGCCTGGACCATCGAGGCCGGCTGGACCGCCCCGCAAGCGGCCGGCGTGATCCATGGCGATTTCGAAAAAGGCTTCATCCGCGCCGAAACCATTGCCTATGATGATTACGTCGCCCACAAGGGCGAATCCGGTGCCAAGGAAGCGGGCAAGATGCGCGCCGAAGGCAAGGATTACATCGTCCAGGACGGCGATGTGCTGCACTTCCGCTTTAACGTTTAGCCTGCCGCCCACACCAAAATCTCCACGCCGCGAGCGGCTGGAGGGATGAGGCTTCCTCCCGGGTGGGAGGTGTGTGGGACGCCGGCGAATGCCGGAGTTGAGTGGTTGAGTGGGTGTGACATTCGTGACGTCCCACACGTGGAGATTTGGTCGGACGCCTTGCGGCCCCCGTCTCGAAATGATCAGGGATGCACGGTCGAGCCCTAATGCCGCTCTTCCCCGATCATGGCCTCACCGGAAC
>JBNMNI010000050.1:0-7664 GCA_051275375.1 Maricaulis sp.
GCCGACGAGGCGCGAATCGCCGCGCTTGAGGGCCGGATCGAACAGCTTGAGCAGACCAATCAGCGCCTGCTCGATTATCTGGAGCGCTCCGGTGCAACGGGGACCGCGCCTGCTGCTGCCCCGATGATGCCTGCCGGGGCGCCGGCAGCCGCCGCTGCCGCACCTCACGGAGCGATGCACGAGCATATGATGAGCGAGCTGGGCAACAGCTTTGTCGGTCTGAGCTCGGATTACAGCTACCGCATGCTCGACCATGCCGTGAACACCAATACGCGCCAATTGCTCCTGCTGCAGGCGATGCAGGCTGGCGAGCTGAATAATCGCGTCACCCTGGGCGGCTCGATCACGGCATTGGCCGACATCCAGCAGAGCAATTCCAATTCCAAGTTTGGCTGGCTGATGCGCCACCCGACCTCGTCCAACCAGATCGGCGAAGAGGTTTCGGAATTCGTGATTCATTCGGCACAATTGGCGACCACCGCCCGCCTGGGCGACAATGTCACCGCCTATATGGAATTCCTCTACAATCCCGAGCAGAGCTTCGGTTCCGGTACGATCACCGATCTCAACCGCAACCAGATCCAGTTGCGCAAGGGTTATGTCCTGTTCGGCAATCTCGACAATTCGCCGCTCTATGCCTCGATCGGCAAGATGGATACGCCCTTCGGCCTCAACGACACCGTCAGCCCCTTCACCAACTCGTCCAGCTGGCATGCCTTTGCCGGTCTGGCCTATGGCGCAACGGTTGGCTATTACAGCAATGGCCTGCATGTGCGGGCGATGGCGATCCAGGGCGGGGCGCAATTCCGCGCAGCCAATACCTCGGTCGCGGGCACAAATGTGCCATCGCGTGTCAATAATTTCGCCGTCGATGCCAATTACACCACCGATCTCGGCAATGGTGGCCGCTGGATGGTCGGTGCCAGCTATGAGCATGGCAGCCCGTATTGCCAGGCCTATCCGGTCACCCACTTCAACGTCTGTGCCGAGAGCAATCCGGCCTATGCGGTCTATTCAAGCCTGACGATGGGCGACCTGACTCTGCTGGGCGAATTTGCCTCAACCACCGATGTCTGGCCGGGCTCCCATGTCACCGATCCGCTCAATCCACTGAGCGTCTATGAAGCGACCGAGACACTCTCCTTCACCGCCGGTGGCGCCTATGCCATGGATATCGGCGCGCCGAGCGATCTCGATCTCTCCTTCGAGTTCAGCCGCTTCCGCGCCGGTGCCGATGGCGCTCCGTGGGAACGCCAGGACCAGTATGTCGCCGGTGTTGGCTATTTCCTGACCCCGACGGTCAATCTGTTCGGCGAGGCGATCCATACCGAGGGTTGGGTTCCGCTCAACTTCCTCAGCGGCGGCAATCTGCCCGGCGGAGCCAGCTGGTCGGAACGCGATGCCACAACGGATGTCCTGACCTTCGGCGTCCAGGCGGCCTTCTAGGCCTACACGCATCAGTCCATGTGCCGTGCCGTGACCGGTGCGGCACATGGCATTTCCCAGACTCGATACGGGGCAATGCGGGTCGTCGCGCTCAGGACGGTTCGCGCTCTCGCGGCTTGCCGACCGGACGCCGCGGCGAATTCACGATCACTGCGTCGCCGGGCCGAACTTCAATCGGACTATTGTGCGGCGGAGCCAGTCCCGCTTCGGACCAGACGGGCTCGCTCTCGCCGAGATCGAGCATGGGCGCGAGCCCCCGCATCCGCCGCCACTGTTCGATCTGCCAGCCGGCCGGGGCGTTGTCGGGCCGGGGCGGGTGCGGCAGTTTGGCCGGGCTGTCGCCCATGCTGGTGCAGGTCATCGCCAGGGCCATTTCGCGATGCCGCAAATCGGGGTCGCTGCGCATGCGGGCATACCAGTCCTGCTGTTCGCTGGCGCTGCGGTGGCGATAGCTATTGCGGCGGTCACCGGAGTGGAATTTCAGCGATGTGATCAGTGGCACGACCGCATAGCGCCGGCGCAAGGCGCGCAGGCGGCGGAAGAAATCCTGGGTTGGCATTTTCTCGGTCTCGCGCCAGTTTTCCCAGCCGCCGCACTGGCGCGCGGCATCGGCGCGGTGCATCACATTGGTCGTCATCGGATTGACCCCGAGCCGGCGCTTCTCGCGCAGACTTGGCAGGCCGATGATCTCGCGGTGGTGCTGGCCCGGCGGTGCGATTGATAGCGCCAGCGAGCTGACGACATCGAGGCGTTTATCGGTCATGGCCTCGTAGAGCGTCTTCAGATGCTCGGGGAACCAGATATCGTCATGATTGAGATAGGCGATATGTTCGCCGCGCGCCTGTTCTAGGGCGATCCGGTTGACATCGGCCTGGTTGCCGCGATTTTCTGCCAGATTGATCCAGCGGATCCGTGGATCGTCAAATGACTCCACCAGATCGGCGCTATGGTCGGTGCAGGCATCGCCGACCACGAGATATTCGAAATCCGTCAGGGTCTGGGCCAGGGCCGAGCGGATCGCGACGCGCAGGGCATCGGGCCAGTTATAGGTCGTAGTGACAACCGTGATCGGCGGGGCGGCCACCATCTCAGCCGCGGCCCGGGATCTGGTCTGATCTCTCGAAGGAGAAGGGGATCAGATCGTTCTCGAGCGGCAGCACCAGCTTATCGGGGCTGTCATGCCGGTAGGATTCGCTCGGGATGTTGAAGAACAGGCTCTCGCTGTCGCTCACGCACTGCACCGCATGGAACACACCCGGCGGCACGCTGACCAGGGCGCGGTTGGCTGGCGAATAGGTCCGGTCAGTGACCAGGCGATAGGTCGGCGAGCCGGGGCGATTATCGAACAGCACCAGGCGAGTTGCACCATTGGCAAAGAAATAGCGGTCGGTCTGGTGCTCGTGACAGGCCCAGCCCTTGATCCGGCCCGGCCGGACCGTCACCAGATAGGCATGGACCAGATCCAGCGCGTCGAACCCCCAGGCCCGGCTGTACATTTCGCACAGCGAGCCGCGCTCGTCCTCATGGGTGACGGGACGAAATTCCTTCACGCCCTCGATCACGGGGGCCAGGGAATTGCCAAGGCTGTCGACGCTGGGCGGGACGCGGATGGGAGTATGCGACATGAATGCGAGACCCGATTTTGATGGTGCGGGTCAGGACGAAGTCCGCGCCTGGGGTGGCGCCCGTCTGAACCGACCGTTCCCGGACGAAACACCGGACCGGCATACTCCTGTCATCTTCACCGACAATCAATCCCTGAAGGAATGTAGATCGTGAATTCATGGCTGGAATTGACACGCACCGCGAGTGGCAGAGCACCAGGAGCCTCTGTGTTCCCGGCCGATCAGCTTATTGCGCGGCGAGCCCCACCAGCCCCGCCTCTGCCAGCGCCAGCAGCAAGGCCACCTGGATAGCCCGGTGCGCCTCGACATCTTCCCAGCTTTCATTCGGCGCATGCCCGTTTTCCGACACGCCGCCGCGGCTCAGTGTGAGGGCCGGGATGCCGCGCGAGATCGCGATATTGGCATCGGTCGATGAGGCGGTCAGGCGCGGCTCGATTCCCATGGCCTGCATGGCTGCAACGGCATGGCGCACCAGCGGCGCATCAGGATCGCCTTCGCCCGGCGGCCGCGAACCGACCGGGTCGAGTTCAACCGTCAGGGCATCACCTTCGCGGCGGCGGTCGTTCTCAGCATTCAGGGCGGCATCGACCGCGGCAAGAAAGGCCTGGTGCAGCGCGTCAAGCTTGGCCGGATTGGCCGAGCGCATATCGACCTCCATCCAGCTTTCAAACGGGATGGAATTGACCGAAGTGCCGCCGCCGATCCGTCCGACCGAGAAGGTCGCCTTGGGATCGTCCCGCGTGATCGGGCTTGCGGCCTCGGTGAAGCGAGTGATGGTCTCCGCCAGCGCCTGGTGCGGATGGGCGCGGCCGAACGTGCCGTAGGAATGCCCGCCGGGCCCATGAAAGGTGACGCGGTAGCGGATCGAACCGACGGCGGTGACAACCAGCCGGTCGGTCTCGCCGCCATCAATGGCGATCAGGCTGTCGATCGGCTCGGCGCCCTCACGGAAGAGATGCCGCACGCCGCGCAGATCGCCCAGCCCCTCCTCGCCGACCGAGGCGATGAAGAGAAGATCGTCGCGGGTGGTGATGTTCTCGCGCGCCATCGCATCGATCAGGCTGAGCAGCACGACCAGCCCGCGCGAATTATCGCCAATCCCCGGCGCATGAAACACATCGCCCTCGCGCCGCACGGTCACGTCGGTGCCTTCCGGGAAGACCGTGTCGAGATGGGCGACAATCGCGATCCGGCGCGCTGCGCTGCCGGCGCTGCCCGGGCGCCGTCCGATCACATTGCCGACCGCGTCGATCGTCACGTCCTCCAGCCCGAGCGCGCGCATCCGTGCCGCCATTTCCGCGCCGCGTACTTGTTCGGCGAAGGGCGGGGCGGGGATTTGCGTCAGCTCGACCAGGCGATCATTGTTCAGGGCCCGCATCGCCTCGATCTCGCTAAAGGCTGCCTGCACCCGCGCATCGGCCAGCAGGCCGGCGACAACGCCATCATCGGCCGGCACTGCGGCTTCAACCGGTGCCGCCTGCGGCATCATCCAGCCCGTGCTTGCACAACCACCCAGCAGGGCGAAGGCTGTCAGGCTGGCGATAATCGGGTTTCGGGACATGATCACTCCTGGGTGCGGGTCGGCTTTGAGCCAAATATAGCGAGAATGAGGATGCGGGCCAGCGCCTGTGGGCGTCTCAGGCTCCCAGCCAGACCGCCACCCCCAGCAGGCCGCAGGCGATAACGATAAATCCGGCCCAGAGCGGGGCGATGAATTTGGCCCAGTCGAGCCAGTCAATACGGCCGGCGGCGAGATAGGCCAGCAGGGTGCCCGAGGTCGGGGTCAGCATATTGGTGATGCCATTGCCGAACAGGAAGGCGATCACCGTGGTCTGCGGACCGACATCGGCCAGCTGCGCCAGCGGCGCCAGGATCGGCATCGTCACCGCAGCCTGCCCGGACGTGGACGGGATGAGGAAATCGAGCACGAGCTGGGAGCCGAACATCGACAGCGCAGTGACATAGGAACCATGCTCGCCGACCGCGCCATTGAGGGCATGGACAATGGTATCGAGAATGCGGCCATCCTCCAGCACCACCGTCACCGCCATCGCCACCCCGATCAGGGCGCTGGCGAGCAGGACTTTCTTCATGCCGGAAATGAAGGCCTCGGCGCTTTCATTCGGCGACAGCCCGCTGGCGGCGGCCAGGCCCAGGCTCATGGCGATATAGCAGGCGGAGAGTTCGTGATGTGACCAGGCCCAGCGCGTCGAGCCGGTCAGGATGACGCCGATCCCCGCGACCAGGATCGCCAGCATGGCGCCTTCGCGCCAGGTGATGTCGGGGACGGGATGATCGCTGATGGTGATCGCCTCGCCATTTGTCATGCCGCGCACCCGGTAGAGCAAAAAGCCGATCCCGGCGGCGAGGAAGACGGCATAGAAGGCCAGCCGCAATCCGGCGCCGGAAAAGATCGGCACGCCGACCAGTGGCTGGGCGATGGTCAGCGGGATCGGATTGGTCACCGAGGCGAGATAGCCGATCTTGACCGCAATGGTGACGATGGCAAAACCGGCAATCGCCGGCAGACCGATGCGGGTCGCCAGCGCCGTCATCACCGGGATGACGATCAGATATTCCGAGGCCAGGCCCAGAAAGGCGCTACCGGCCGAGAAGATCGTCATCAGCGCCGCGACCAGCACCATCACATTGCCCTTCACGGCATGCAGCAGCCGGTTGATGCCATTCTCGACCACGCCGGCGCGATCGAGAATCCCGAACAGGCCGCCAATGATCAGCACCATGAAGATCAGATTTGCCGCGCGCTGCAGGCCTTCGGGGATGGCGCGCAGGGTTTCGGTCAGGCTGACCGGCGCCGCCATGCCCGCCCGCGCCTCGACCGGAATGAAGATCCCGCCCAGCGACCAGTCCTTGTCCAGCGGCGCATAGCTGTCCGGCACGATCAGCCGTCCGGCGCGCTCATATGTGCCCGATCCGACCAGCCAGGTCATCAGGGTTGCCAGCAGGAGAATGCCCAGAAGGATGATGACCGGATTCATCGGGCGGGTCGGCTTGGCGTCGGATTTCATCGGTCTTGTCCTGGCTCGATGCGCCCGCGCAGATCGGCGGCGATCGCCTTGCTGACGCGAGTGAGATTGCGCTTGAGATCGTCATACCCGGTCGAGGGTTCGAAACGCGCCTCGTCCATATAGAGCGACCGGTTGATCTCGATCTGGACACTGTGGCGGGCCCGCGCGGGATCGCCATGGCGCCGGATGATATCGCCGCCCTTATAGGGCTGGTTGCGGGCGACCTTATAGCCGCAGGCGCGCAATTCGGCGTCGACCAGATCGGAAAATTCCGGCGCCGCGCTGGTGCCGTCCAGATCGCCGAGCACCATGTCGGGCCGCGCCTGGCCCAGATCGATATTCATCGCATTGGCCTGCGACTTCATCGAATGACAATCAATGTGCCAGACCGAGCCGAAGCGGGCATGCAGCGCGTCGAGCCGGCCGGTGAGGGCGTTGTGATAGGGCGTGTAAAGCGCGTCGATCCTTTGCCGGACCTCTTGCGGCGAAAGCGGGGCGGCATACATGGGCTGGCCGGGCAGGATCAGGCGCCGGATCAGCCCCATGCCGCGTGCGCTATAGCGCGTCGGGGCCAGCTCGCCCCAGGCGGCCGGCCATGTCCCATCGATCAGTTGCGGGTCAATATCGGTGACGGCCCGGTTGGGATCAATCACGATACGGGCAAAATCCGCCTCGACCAGGCTGGCCCCGGCGGTAACCGCACCGCGCCACAGATCGGGAATGAAAGCGTCCCAGGCGGTGAGCTGCTGCTCGCGCGTCGCCAGGGTGTTGAATCCGGGCGGCAGCGCCGTGCCGCTATGGGGAGAGTCCAGAACCAGCGGGATCGTCAACGCCTCGTCCGGCAGGGACAGGCGGGCGGCAGCCGGAGCGCCAATGGGGCGGGAAGGGGACACGCGAGGCTCCGCGAAACAGGGACAGGTATAATTAACGCTAGTCTGGCGCTTCGCGAGTCTTCAATCTCTGCGGCGCGTTAATTATACCTGTCCGTGTTTTTGCGCCCCTGTTTTCGCCGAGGAATCCCGCCCATGTCCCAGACCGTTGAAGTCGCCATCGTTCAGTGTGGCTCGATCCTGTTCGATACGCTCGCAACGCTCGACGCCATGCAGGTCCATGTCGACGCCGCCGCAGGCGCGCAGCTGATCGTCTTCCCGGAAGCCTATATCGGCGGCTATCCCAAGGGCCATGATTTTGGCGCCCGCGTTGGTTCGCGCAGCCCTGAGGGGCGCGACTGGTTCGCGCGCTATTTCGCGGCGGCGATCAATGTGCCCGGCGCTGAATGCGCGCGGATGGGGGAGATGGCGAAAGCGGCCGGGGCCTGGCTGGTCGTCGGGGTGATCGAGCGCGATGGCGGCACGCTGTACTGCTCCGTCCTGAGCTTCGCGCCCGACGGATCGCTGGCCAATCGCCGCCGCAAGCTGATGCCGACGGCGATGGAGCGGCTGATCTGGGGCTTTGGCGACGGCTCCACCCTGGCCGCGACGCAAACGCCGTTCGGACCGGTGAGCTCCCTGATCTGCTGGGAGAATTTCATGCCGCTGGCACGCGCGGCCTGTTATGCGCAACA
>JBNMNI010000051.1:0-7571 GCA_051275375.1 Maricaulis sp.
GAGGCAATCGGGTCGCTGGCGGCAACCGGATGGCTGGTCAGCCCCGGCGCGCGGCGGCAGGTAACCGCATTGACATTATGCATCAGCGGCAGGGACCAGGCGGTAACGTCATACAGCTCGGCATTCAGCCCGCGCGAACGGCGGCGCTCCTGTTCCTCGATGAAATCGCCCGGCAGTTCGGTCGTGTCCTCGAGCAGGGTCCGGGCCAGCCGGCCGGCCGGCTGGTTGAAGCTGACCTGGAAGGCACCCGCCTCAAAACGCGCACCGCAGGCAGAGACCGGGCCGTCAATGCGGCTCACTTCAATACCCTGCGAGGCGAGGCTGCGGGCCAGCCGTTCGGCGCCCCAGCGATTGGAGGACAAGTCCAGCAGCACGCCTTGCGGCCCGCTTTCATCGCTCGCTGCCGAGGCGCGGAAATTGACGTAATCGCGCACGAAACGCTCGCGATTGGCGGCCACGACTTCGGCGGTGGAAAGGCTGGCGACGAAATGATGTTCAACGGCTTCGCCATAGGTCAGCAGCGAGCCATCGCGCCGGCGCCAGACGAGACCGCGGGCCGAGGCCTGCTCATAGGTCATCGCCACCGCGCCCTGCAGGGTCGGCCACATATCGCCATAGCCGGGATAGAAGGCGTCATAGACTTCGCGGGTGAAATAATCATAGCCGAACTGGTCGAACCAGCGACCGTGATTGCGCCCGATAAGATCCTGGGCATCGCGCTGGCTCTGCACCACATAGGGGTTGAAGGGCTCGGCCGAGGGCGCGAAGAAATAACTGCTATCGCCGCTCATTTCATGGGCATCGACCACCACCATGGGGCGCCATTCCAGCATGGCCGCAACACGGCCGCGGGTCTCCGGCTGGGTCATCGCAAACCAGTCGCGATTCATGTCGAACAGATAGTGATTGGTACGCCCGCCCGGCCAGGGCTGGTCGTGCTCGGCGGTGAAGCGGCTCTCGTCCGGCTGCAGGCCGCGCGCGGCGGAGAAACTGTTGAGGAAGCGCGCCCGGCCATCAGGATTCTGGGTCGGATCGATGATGATGATGGTCTGGTCGAGAATCCGCTCAATGCCGGCATCATTGCGCGAGGCGAGCAGATGATAGGCCGTGCGCAGGCCCGCATCGGTGGAGGAAATCTCGTCACCATGCACGCCATAGGACAGCCAGACGACGGCAGGGGTGGAGGCGATCAGGCTGTCGCGCGCTTCAGCCGACAATCCGCGCGGGTCTGCCAGGCGCTGCAGATCAGCCTGGATGGCATCGAGACGCGCCATGGTTTCCGGCTTGGCGATAATGGCATAGGCGAGCGGACGACCTTCCCAGCTGGTCGCGTAATCGACGACACGGATCTGGTCCGGCACGGCCGCCTGCAGGGCTCTCAGATAGGCGATGGCCTGTTCCGGCGGAGTGATTTCAGCGCCGAATTCATGCCCCAGAACCGTTTGCGCGGTCGGGATGTCGGGATCATAGCGGCCATTCAGCGGCGAGGACTGCGCCATCGACGATGCCGAGGCCAGAACCAGAACAAGCAAGGCGCTGAACAGATGCTTCATGATCAAAATCCCCAAAAACCTGTCTTCAGTAAAGCAGGTTTCCCGCCCGCCTGGAAAGCCTTGTTGCTGCTGGCGCCGGCAGGCCGGGGTCCGCACTATTCCCGGCCGATCCACCTGGGCGCGCCCCTGTCTGGCGCGACATCAGGGTCGAGCCACCGCCCCCGGGCTCGGCCAGTGTGCAGATCCGGGTCGACTTTTTACTGGCATTCCCCGGGATGATCACCGATTATCTCTAAGAAGCAACTGTTTGCGAGACGGGGACACGCATGGCGGCGGACAAATCCTGGGCGTTTGCCCTGGATGCTCTCTCCCTCACGCAGGGGAATGCGCGTGAAGCGCTGATCTCGCGAGCCGAACTGCGGCGCTTCCCGTCCGGTGCCAGCATCATTGCCCAGGATGACGAGGAAGATCAGGTCTTCCTGCTGCTGGAAGGCGCGGCCCGTGTCGTTCTTCTCTCCGAAGGCGGCCAGGAGATCTGGCTCGACACGCTGCAGCCCGGCACGATTATCGGTGAGCTGGCCGCCCTCACCGACCGCCGCCGGACCTCCGAGATCATCGCCGAAACCGATTGCGAGCTGGCCAGCTACAGCGCTGCAGGCTTTCTCGCGCTGATGCAGCAATATGGCGAGCTTGGCCTGGCCCTGTCGCGCATCCTGGCCCGGCGAGTCCACCACACCACGCAACGCATGTTCGAACTCTCCGCCCTGTCCGCGCCCGGACGGGTCTATGCCGAAATCCTGCGCATGTCGGAAAGCTCGTCCGCCGGGCGGACGCGCATCATCCAGCCCATCCCCTCACTCACCGCCGTCGCCCTGCGTGTCAACACGACCCGCGAGACCGTGTCGCGAACGGTCAGCGATCTGGAAAGGCGCGGCCTGCTGCGGCGGCGGGAGAATGCGCTTGAACTCGTCGATCCCGACCATCTTGCCCGGTTAAGCACCGCCGGCTGAGACGGCGTCGTCCAGCACGACCGGGCAGTCGGGCGCCACGGCGCGCAGGCTGTACATGCCGATATCGGGCATCAGGGCATCAATCTCGGTCTCGCCGACATACTCACAGCGATACGCGCCGCCACTCGCCATTGCCAGCGCCGCCGCGAAGGGCGCGCTGACGAAGATCGAGCCGGGCACTGTGGCGCGTTCGATCCGCGAGGCTATCGCCACCTGGCCGCCGAACAGCGTCGGAACCCGGCGCAGGGGATCCTCGCCCTCCTGGACCGGGCCGTAATGACCGCCGATCCGCAGTGCCAGATGACCGGGCAGACCGAGACCTTCAAGCTCGATGGCCGAGAAGGCGCAGCGCAGCCGGTCAGCGGCCCGCGCCGCCTGGTCAACACGCTGGAACGCCAGAAACAGTCCGTCACCCCAGCTATTGGCGTAGAGCGGAGCGGGGTCGAGGCTCTCACATTCCCTGGCCAGCACGGACATGACCGAGCGCACGAAGACCGGCACGAGATCGTCGGCAATGGTCGATGAACCGCAAATATCGACGAAGAGCATCGCCCGCAGGACCTGCTGGAATGCCGGATCGGCATCGGCCGGCGCCAGGCCCGCGCCGCGATAGCGCTTCATGCCGCTGGCCGGCACCAAAACCTGGCGCAAACCGGCCTCGCACCAGACATTGCGATCATGCGCCGTGCCATAACCGTCGGTGCGCGAGACATCGTCCGCGATCAGCAACTGGACCGGCGAGGTCGCCAGCGCACTGGCCCGCATGCGGGCCAGCCCCATCGCCACTTCGCTGGCAAACCGGATATGCTGGCCCGACAGGAGCTTGCGGTCCGTCGTCACTTCATGGATGCCGGCAGCGCTGGACAGGCAGGCCTCGCACCGCTTGACCCATTTGCCCCCCAGCGGGCGCACCGATGCATCGATGAAGACATTCACCGGCACCGGCAGGACCAGGTGCAGCTCGCTGCCGCGCGCAATCGCGGCCTCGGCCACAAGAATATCGGCTCCCGCCGCGATGGCGCCATAGGCAGGCCCGATATTTTCGCGTTCGAACGCGTCGGCGATCGCCAGGGCGAGGCCCGATTCGCGCACCGGGGCGATGCCGTCCATGCCCGGGGCGGACTGGAACAGATGACCGGCGAAGTGACAGGGGCGAGGCGGCTCCAGATCCGCCAGCCACGGCGCCCATAATCCCTGCAGCCTGACCACCATCCGCAATTGCCGGATCGTCGTCGCATGGGCCATGTAATTGTCGCGGTCACAGGCGATCGCCGAACGCAGGGCCATATGGGCCGCGCTGACATCACCGAGCAGAAGATGCGCCTCGGCCTGCGATGCCAGCCGGTAATAGGCATCCTCGGCACCGTCCGGCCGCAGGCTCCGGCAGGATCCCAGGACTTTTCGCGCCAGCGCATCGGATCGCCGCCGGTCGCCGGCCAGCAGATACAGCGTCGCGGCATTGATCCCCGGATAATGGCCGCCGGTCTGGGCGAATATCCGGGCGTATTGCTCCGCTGCGATAAGCGCGAGCCGCTGGATTTCATCGCCGGACGCCTCGAGCGCCATGCTCTTGCGCAGGCGCGCCCCGAGCGCGAGACTGTCCTCGTCATGGCTGGCTTCGGACAGGCGGAAGCGGCGGTAATCCAGCTCGGCACGCTCCAGCGCCCCGGAGCGAACCAGGCACAGGACGGCGCGGTGCTTGAACCAGCCATCATCAGGCTGCTCCGCCGACGCCGCGAGACACAGATCATAGGCGCGGGCCAGATCGCCCTGATTGAACCGTTCGAGGATTATCCGCTGCATCCGCTCTCCAGCGATCATCTGCGCTCAAATGGGCCCGAGGATCGCTGACAGGTCAATCTTCATTCTTGATGATCGGATCGACAATCACCCGCGTATGCTGGGCGCCGCCCGACTGGGCGGCATCGATGAAGAGCGCAAACTCGAAGGATTCCCCGATCTGCGTATGGCTGTCGACCAGCTGGAAAGCGTTGGGCTCCAGGCTTCGGCCATCGAGGGTCAGCCATTTCAGACCGGCAAACTCGCCCTGGTCGAACCCTGTTTTCAGCTTGATCCGGGCCGGCTCGAACGACCAGTCGGGCATGCTCAGGGCGAAGATCAGCCGGCTGGCACAGCCGACGACGAGATCATAGGGGCTCGGCGTGACCGTATTGCTCGGTGTCCATAGCGGTGCGAGCGCGGCATAGGCCAGCGTGCGCAATTGGGCCGCATCCGCAGAGGGATTGCCCGCGACAACGGCGCTGAATGTATCGAGGATGGTGGCAATTTGCGTATCGGTGAACGCGCCGCGCTCCAGGTCGCTACCCGCCAGAACAACGAAACTGCTGCCGCGCAGCGTGCTGACACTGATTTGCGTGCACTCGTAAGCCCGTGGCGGCGCAGCGAGCAGTTCGGCCTGGACAAGCCTGCCGTCGAGCGCACTCATGTCTGCAATCGTCATGTCTTGCCCCGATTTTCATGTTTGCACCGGGCCACCGGCGCGTTTGCGATCCGTGTGGACCTAATTGGCCTCCACCGTGGAGGCGGCGAGCATGGTTTGCGCGCGCTGGTACTCGGTCGCTGCATCGAGCCGCAACTGGCTGGCGATCGGTTCCAGGATCGTCACCATATGGCTGCGCAGCACCCGTTCGGCCCGGAAGGCTCCGCGGCGCGCTTCCAGATCCGCCAGCTCGTTCGAGGCGGCGGCATAAAGGTAGGGACCGTATTGAAACTCGGTCTGCCAATTGGCCTCGGCGACCAGCGAGGTCATCAAATGGTCAAGCCGCAGATGCGCAGAATCATATTGCCCCATGGCGACAAATATCCGTGCCTCCACCAGACCGGCATAAAAGCGCGTCTCGGAAATGCGTGCGCTCTGGTCCGACATCCAGGACGGGTGTGCCATATAGGCCGAGGCGTCGAGATAGGCCTCGCGCGCACCGGCCGTATCATTTGCAAGCAGGCGGGCCTGGGCCAGCCATAACCGCTGGCGCACCGTGGTCAGCCGCCAGTTTCCGTTTGCCGGGTCACGTTGCAACAGGGCATCGGCCTCGAACGAGGTCGCCTCGAGAATGGCCAGCGCCGCTTCCAGATCCGCCGACGGCGTGTCCGGGCCCGGCGCAATGAGCAGGCGCGCGAGAGCCCGCTCGGCATTGATCGCATCACGGCGGATATTCCAGTCATCGACCTCGGCGGCCAGCTGATCCTCGTAGATCGCGATTTCCTGCCGGCGCGCATCGATCGCCGCTTCGCGGCCATCGGTCATCTCGAACACCGTCGCCACCCAGGCCAGGGCATTCGCCAGATCGACATGGGCCTGCACCAAATCGGGCTGACGGGCCGCGAGGTCACGATCCAGCGCGGCGGCTGCAACAAAGGCCGCGCGCGCTTGCGGCAAGCGGGCGGACTGGAGATAGACCACACCCAGATTGGTGTTGGCGTAGGCGAATTCGGCGAGCCATTCGGTATTGGCGGCGTCGATGGCGGTCAGACGCTCTGCGAGGTCCCGGTATTCGAGAAAATGCCGCTCGGCATCGTCAAGCCGGCCCTGGCGCCAGGCATAATAGCCGACCCAGTAAGCACTCTGGGAATGTTCGAAAATCCGGTCGGCATCATCGCCCTCGATCAGAAGCAGCTGATCTGTCGCCTCATAGGCGCGGCGGAAATGGCCGTAGGCGGCTTCCAGATCGCCCTCGGCGGATTCGATCTCGCCGAGCAGGTGAAAGGCGCGCGAGCGTCGCCCCAGCGCATCGGCCGATAATAGCCGGGTCGGTTGCGCCGCATAATAGGCCACCACTTTTTCGCCGACGGCGTCCAGGACATCCAGTCGTCCGACCGGTTCCAGCTTGTCTTGAAGATCGCTCAACATGAATTCGATCAAGTCCTCTGCATCGGCCTTGCGGCGCTCGGCCTCGGACCGTGCCGAAGAGGCCACCAAGGTCAGACCGCTCATGATTACCGCGAGCAGAAGAGAGAGCATCGTGACGGCAGTCACGCGACGTTGGCGACGCTGGAGATCGCGCTGGATGATCTGGTCGAGACGCAGGCCGAGCATGCCCGCAGCGAGCTTGACCACGCCCATGCGGAAGCCATCACCGCCGCGGCGGAAATCGGCTCCGACCGGTTCGGCATCACTCTCCCGGGCGCTGCCCTCAAGCAGGGCCGCCGGGAAGCAATACGCACTGCCGGGCTCATCGCCTGCGGACGCGGCCGGATCGCCGCCGACAATGGCGGCAAGGATTTCCCCGTCGGGATTGACGCTGCGGAATTCCTGGATCTCCTGGTTCACCCAGCGCGACGCCGCCGCGGCCGGTGAGCAGATAACGATCAGGACATCGGAATGGGTCAGCGCGGCCCGCACCGATGCCGTCAGATCGCCGGCCGCCGGCAAATCGTCGCGATCCCGAAAAATCGGGGTGAGACGCTTGGGCACCGGACCGTGAGCCGATGCCGTGCCCACGAGGTTACCCGGCAGGCGATAGGCTTCCAGGGCACGGTGAATCCGGCGCGCCCAGCGGCTGTCATCATGGCTATAGCTTATAAAAGCCCGGTATTTCGCCTGTTCGCCCATCACGCCATTCCCCGCCCCGGTTGAGGACATGATCGGTCCAGACGCTGCGAGTCGCAACCTCGGGTGGGAGTGATGACAGATGAACCTGGAAAATTACGACGGGGCACGAGGCGAAGTTGGGGCTTCGCTTGGGCAAGCTCTCGCGCCCCGCCGTTCCCCCAAGGAGGAGGTGGAGGGCTACAGATCGCAGCTGTGGACCCAGTCTACATGCCGTTATCGCGCCATCATGTGATCGCCGTCACAGCGTCAGGCGCCGCCCGCGCTATCGGCCCGGCGGTGCCGCGCGGATGTCGAGTTCGGCCACCTCGACCGTGACGCCGCCAAACCCGGCCCGCGTATGCAGCCGCACCGGCAGATAGAACCCGTCCTCGGGAAAGGGCGCCAGCCAGATATCGAGCGGGTAGCGCAATTCCGCCGGCGTCGGATAATCCTCCGGGTCATAGCCGGCGATGGGCTCGTACCAGACATGGCAGAGCAGGGCTTCGCCCCGCCAGGCCG
>JBNMNI010000052.1:0-7558 GCA_051275375.1 Maricaulis sp.
ACGAGACGGTCAAAAAACTTCAGCCGGTCAGCGCGCGGCCCGGCAAACAGACGGTCCTGGGCCGGCGTCAGCCAGATCATCGGGACCAGGCGCGAAAGCTCGACCTGTTGCGCCGGATCGCCATCGATCCGTGTCTCGCGCCGGCCACCGGCGCGGGCGCCAACCCCGAGCTTGAACAGGCCATCATAGGTCTCTGTTTCTGCGAACACAGCCCAGGCAGGGGCCGGGGCGCCATCCTGTTTGCGCGCGACCCCATCGGCACCCGCCGAACGCAGGCCACGCCCGGGAGCAAGGAATGAGAGGGCTTCAAGCAGATTGGTCTTGCCGGACCCGTTTTCGCCGAACAGCGCCACGGGGCGGGCATCCACCTCGAGGTCGAGGGCCTCATAGCAGCGAAAATCGGTGAGCCGCAAACGACGAACCGCCGCCGGGGCGGCCGGCGGCGGTGAAATCATTGCGTCTGTGTCAGCCGGTTTGCTCACACCCGCAGCGGCATCAACACATAAAGCGCATCCGGATCGCCACTATCGGTCACCAGAGCCGGCGACGCCGCGTCGGCAAAATGGAACTGCGCCTGGTCGCCCTCGATCTGCGACGCCACATCGAGCATGTAACGGGCGTTGAAACCGATGGCGAAGGCCTCATCGCTATAGGAGACTGCCAATTCTTCCTCGGCCTGTCCGCTTTCGGGATTGTTGACTGCGAGAACCAGCGTGTCATCGCCCAGTGAGAGCTTTACCGAACGCGACTTCTCCATCGAGATGGTCGCGACGCGGTCGACGGCCTCGGCGAAACGCTTGTTCTCGACCGACATCATGCGGGTATTGCCGCGTGGAATGACACGCTCATAATCAGGGAAAGCGCCATCGATCAGTTTCGACGTCAACACGGCCTTGCCGAGCCGGAAGCGGATCTTGCCCTCCGAGACGGAGACCTCGACGTCCTCGCTGGCGTCCTCAAGCAGGCGCCTGATCTCCTGAACAGTTTTGCGCGGCACGATAACGCCCGGCATGCCGGCAGCGCCCTCTGGCAGATCGACTTCTGCCAAAGCGAGCCTGACTCCATCCGTCGCAACCGCGCGCAGCGTCTTGCGGCCGCCCTGCTCGGAGGCGTGCAAATGGATGCCGTTGAGATAATAGCGGGTCTCTTCGGTCGAGATCGCGAATTTGGTCTTGTCGATCAGCCGGGCCAATTGCGAGGCAGAGAGCGAGAAACTGTGCTCCAGATCCTCGGTCGGCATGACCGGGAAATCGCCAGGCGGCAGTGAAGGCAGCGAGAAATTCGAACGCCCGGCCTTCAGGATCAAACGCGGATCTTCACCGGTCATTTCCAGGGTCACGTCAGCGCCATCAGGGAGCTTGCGCGTGATGTCGTAGAGCGTGTGGGCCGGCGCTGTGACCATGCCCTCGCCATCGCATCGCGCCTCGGTGGTCTCGAGAATTTCGATATCGAGGTCCGTGGCCGCGAAACTCGCGCCATTGGGGCCAGCCGAAATCAGCACATTCGAGAGGATGGGAATCGTATTGCGCTTTTCGACCACGGCCTGCACATGGCCCAGGGCCTTGAGGAGCGTAGCGCGCTCGATCGTCAGCTTCATATCTCGCGTTCCGCTTTAACGTCTTCATGAGCCGGTGCGCGCTGGCAAATCAGCGGACATCGGAAAGGATGGGTAAAAGAGGATACATGAAAATACGCATCCGCAAGAGAATTATCCAGCGGAGGGCGCTTTTTCCGATCAGGCTCAGTCCCGCAACTCCCGGGTCAGGCAATCAATATCCTGGCCGATCGCATCGCCCGACTCAATCATGGCAGTGATCTTGTTGACCGCATGAATCACCGTCGAGTGATCGCGGCCACCGAAACGACGGCCTATGTCAGGCAGCGAACGCGTCGTCAGCATCTTGGCGAGATACATGGCGACATGTCGCGGACGCACCACGCTCTGCGTCCGGCGCTTGGAACAGATGTCCGTCGTGGTGACCCCGAAATGGACTGCCACGGCTTTCTGTATCTCGTCCACGGTCAGGCGCTTTTCAGCACTGAGCGACAATTCGCGCAAGGCAGTCGAAACCGCCTCCATCGTCACCGGCAGGCCAAGCAGGGCCGTACGGCAGATCACATTATTGAGGACGCCTTCCAGCTCGCGCGGTCCGGTCGTGATACGGGCTGCGAGAAAATCGCGCACCGGCTCGGAAACCGACAGCACCGGGTAATGGCATTTTGCCTGGGCGATCTTGCAATCGAGAATCTGGCGGCGCAGGTCAAGGTCGGGCTTGCTCAACGGACAGGCCAGGCCGCCCGTGAGCAGTGAGCGCAAACGGTCATCGGCAATTGCCAACTCGGATGGCGGCCGATGCGAGGCCAGCACCACCTGCTTGTTCTCGGCGATCAGCGCCGCGATCGTGTGCAGGAATTCATCCTCGGTCTTCGGCTTGCCGGCGATGAAATGGACATCATCGATCAGCAGGAAATCGACGTTGCGGACGGTCTCCTTGAAAGTGATCGTGTCGCGCGCCCGCATCGCGGTGACGAAACCCGAGAGGAATTCCTCAGCCGTCAGATAGAGCGCCTTGCGGCGATTGGTCGTGCGGGTCACCGCGCTGGCGACGGCATGCATCAAATGGGTCTTGCCGACACCATAATCGCCATAGAAGAACACCGGATTGAAGGGCGGGGTCACTGCCGAGACGATACTGCGCGCGGCAGCGGCGGCCACTTCATTGGCCGGCCCGACGCGGAAGGAATCGAAGGTGAAGCGCGGCTCGATCGCATCCTCATGCTTCGGCTTCAGGAGGGGTGTTTTCCCGACCGGCGCCACCGGAGACGGGACGATGGACACCACGTCCGATTGCGGCTCGGCCTGCCCCTCGGCGAGCACGAGCAGGTCACGGCGGACACAATCGATTTCAGCCCAGATTGCACGAATTCGCGCGCCGGCATGGTCTTCGATCCAGTCGCGGTTGAACGTGCTAGGAGCAAGGACAATGATCGCGCCCGCATCGGACATTCGGACCCGCAAACGGGCAATTTCCTGGGAGTAAAGCGCATCGCCGAACTCGACCCGCAAACGGGCACGCACAGCCCGCCAGATCACGGAAATCTCGGTTGCACCCTGGACGTCAAAAGACGCCGCTCTTGTCTCGGAAACTGCCAGTTTTTTATACGCCATCATCCGCCACACTTCTAATTCGCCCCACGTCGAGGTGGAAGCTATGCGTTTGTTATCATGACGCAATCCCCCCTGTCGCGACACGCCGATCTGCCGTGTCGCCCCCGGAATGCTATCCGCATGGGAATGTTCGCCCTCAGAGCCTCAAAGGTTACTGTTTCCTCAAATAGGGTCAACAGGATTCAACGCCGGAATTTCGAGATTCTTCGCTTGACACGGGAAATCCGTGACCGGATCGAAGTTTGCCAAATGCTATAATATTTTTCGCTTGCAGCTGGTTCATTTTCACCACGAGACTGCGTGGTGAATACACCCTCGCTTCGCATAGAATACGCTGCGGAAACAGATCCGTATCAGGAATAATATATGAGCGCGGCAGCGGAAATTATTTCTGAACTGCCATCGCCGACCTGGCAGGCGGCCCAAAAAAAATACGCCCGGGACGCGAGTCCCGGGCGTATCTAATTCAATCGGCCCTGATACGAAATCAGGCGGCCATTGCCTTCACGCGAGCCGACAGACGCGACACTTTGCGCGAGCTGGTGTTCTTGTGAAACACGCCCTTGCTGACAGCGCGCATCATTTCTGATTCCGCAGTCACCAGCGCGGCTTTCGCCACGGCCTGATCGCCGGCAGCGATCGCAAGTTCGACCTTCTTGACGTAGGTCCGCACGCGCGAGCGACGTGCTTTATTAACGGCTGTGCGGCGCGCGATCTTGCGGACCATCTTCTTGGCCGAGCTTGTATTGGCCATGGGTTCTAACCTCTTCATGCGACCGGGACCAAAGCCCGATTAAATCCGTGAGCGGCGGCGTATAGGCCCTAGAAGCCGGGGCGTCAACTGCCACCGCCGCCTGTTTGCCTAACGATGCTTGAAATGTGCAGCGCGCTTCTCGGCGAAGGCAGACATGCCTTCGCTCTGATCTTCCAATGCGAATTGCGACTGGAACACACGGCGTTCGAACCGAACGCCTTCCGTGAGCCCGATTTCGAACGCGCGATTGATCGATTCCTTGGTCATCATCGCAACCGGCAAGGACTTGATTGCAATCGCTTCCGCCGCTTCCATCGCGACATCGAGCAGGTCTTCGGCCGGCACGACGCGCGCAACGAGGCCAGCGCGCTCGGCTTCCTCGGCATCCATCATCCGGCCGGTCAGACACAAATCCATCGCCTTGGCCTTGCCGATGGCGCGCGGCAGGCGCTGGGTGCCGCCCGAACCTGGCATGACGCCAAGATTGATCTCGGGCTGACCGAATTTCGCTGTCTGTGAGGCGATGATGAAATCACACATCATCGCAATTTCACAGCCGCCGCCAAGCGCATAGCCCGACACAGCCGCGATAATCGGCTTGCGGAAGCGGGCCACCGCCTCCCAGGTCTCGGCGAAGGGATCGTGCATGTAGAGGCCGACAAAGTCGCGCGCCTGCAATTCCTTGATATCGGCGCCGGCCGCAAAGGCCTTCTTCGACCCCGTCAACACGACGCAGCCAATTCCCGCATCCTTTTCAAAGGTTGCCAGAACGGCTGCCAGTTCGGTCGTCATCTCGTCGCACAGCGCGTTGAGCGCCTCCGGGCGCGAGAAGGTGATAACCCCGACGCGACCCTCGGTCTTTACCTGAATCGTCTTGTAGGCCATGTCGGCGCTCCGTCTGGCGGCGCGGCAAATCCGCGCTAAAAAACCGCGCCGCTATAACGCAGACCGGACCGCCGGTCGATACCGGTGACAGTCCGAGAGTCAGGCGGCATGGATCAAGCTATTGGCGGTCCACGGAAATGCCGGATTCGCGCAATAATTCCACGACACCGCTTTCGCCGCTGAGATGGGCAGCACCGACGGCGATGAAGACAGTGCCCTCGCCATCGAGCAGTGTCAGGATTTGCGGCAGCCATTCCCGATTACGCTGAACAATCAACGCCTCATACATTTCCGGCGTCTCTTGGCGCATATCCTCAACCACGATCCGGTCGATCGTCTCGATATCACCCGCTGCCCACGCACGAACCATCTCGTCGACCATCGTAGGACTGCGCTCCATCTCGCGCAAGCCTTCCGCAAAGCCACCCACCTGCACCGCGTCCGGCAGATCGGCAATGGCGCGGATCTGGCGCTCCGGCGTTTCGAAATACCCGATTTCGATTCCGGTGCCGGCTATGGCGGCCAGGAGGGATTTCTCGGCGCCGGCCTCCGGATCGAGCCCGAGCGCCTGCATCTGCGCCACGGAGAGAATGATTTGTGCCAGCCAGGGGCGCATCGGCTCGAGCATTTGCGGCGTAACCCCAACGCTCGGCGCGACGCTGGCCAGCAGGGCCATTGTTTCGGCATCCAGCATTGAGGACAGGGTCACCCCGGGCGGGTTCAGCCCCAGCTGGACGACGAGCGCCTGGACCTGGGCCTGCGCCTGTTCGCCCTGGACATCGGCCTCAAGATACAGGGCGTCGGCACTGGCAAGATCGGCGCGCAATTGATCGGTCTGCCAATCCAGGCTGGGTGGCAGGAGATGGAAAGTGCCGAACAGATAGATATCGGAATCGGCGTCGGACAGGTGCCAGATCGCCGGCGTGGCCGGCAGACCGGTATAATCGGCCAGCTGGGCCTGTACCGGACCGGACGCGACCGCGACCATGAGGCTGGCGCCAGTGAATATCGCGCCACACGCCGATGCCAGGCGTTGAAGACGCTGTGGGAGGTACATCATGGGGCGGTGCTCCGGATCAATTGAGTCGATATCGGTGTGATATTACCCACATCGGCCGGAATTGCGGCAGGGGAAAGTCGGCGCCGCCGTCCCGCGCAGCGGGGCTAAAGCTGGCAGTCCGGACAATAGAAAGTCGAGCGTCCGGCCTGAACGATGCGCACGATGGTGCCATCGCAATCCGGCGTCGCACAGGCTTCCCCTTCGCGGCCATAGGCCTTGAAGCTGTGCTGAAAATACCCCAGCGCGCCATCGACCCCGGCAAAATCCTTCAGCGTCGAGCCGCCCGCCGCAATGGCCTCGACGATGACATCGCGAACCGCCGCCGCGAGACGCTCGGCCCGCGCGCCCGGCAGGCTGCGCGCCTCCCGCAGCGGACTGATCCCGCAGCGGTGCAGCGCCTCGCAGACATAGATATTGCCGAGCCCGGCGACGACCCGCTGATCGAGCAGGGCCGATTTGATCGGGGTCCGCTTTCCGGTCAGCGCCTCACCCAGCGCAGCGCCGGAGAAGGCGTTGGAATTCGGCTCGGGGCCGAGCCCGGCAAGATTGGGCTGTAGCGCCTCGCCCGCCGTCGCAAACATCAGCATGAAGCCGAACCGCCTCGGATCGTTATAGCGCACCGTGACCCCGCCCTCGATTTCGAACACGACATGATCGTGTTTCGGGTTGGCCGGCGCGGCAAAAACAAAATCGCCAGGCTGTTGCGTGTCCGCCCCGGCCTCGATCGAGAACCGGCCCGACATGCCCAGATGCACCAGCAGGGTCTCATCGCCGCTCAATCGCAGCAGAAGATATTTCGCACGCCGGTCGATGCGCTCGACGCGGCGGCCGGCCAGTCTGCCTGCCATGCCGTCGGGAAAGGGGAAACGCAGATTGGCGCGATTGAGCGTCACCCGCTCGATCATGCGTCCCTGCAGCGCCGGAATGAGTCCGGATCGTACGGTTTCGACCTCAGGAAGTTCGGGCACAAACACTCCAGTTCGGATCATGGCCGCAGCAGGGCTGCGGGGCAGGGCCGGCACGTTTCCCCTCGATCGACGTCGCCATCATGATTTTGACCCGTCAGCGTGCAGACAACTGGCCACAGCCCACACGCCGGAGCAAGACCGGGCGCCCGCCCTGATGCAGGCAGAGCCCTGCGACAATGCTCACCGCCCTGGCCCCTTTGCGCGCGGGCCCGCTTCCCATATTGTGGCCGCATGAGCGACACCCCCCATTCCGCGATCCCGACCGAAACCGTTCCCTTCGGCTTCGAAGATGTTGAACGCACCAAGAAGGCGGGCCTGGTCCGCAGTGTGTTTGACCGCTCGGCGCGCCGCTATGATCTGATGAATGATCTGATGTCGCTCGGCGTGCATCGCGCCTGGAAAGACATGGTCATGACTCGTGCCAATCCGCAGCCCGGCGAGTGGTTGCTCGATGTCGCCGGCGGCACGGGCGATCTGGCCCGCAGCTTCCTGACCAAGGCCGACCGGGCCGGCCTGCGCCGGGCCGATCCGCGCCGCGCCGAGGCGGTCGTGCTCGACATCAATGAGCAAATGCTTCGCGCCGGCATCAAGCGCGGCGTCGAGGCAAGCCAGTCGGGCCGGATCCAGTGGGTGACGGGCAATGCCGAATGCCTGCCGCTGCGGGATCGCTGTGTCGATTGCGTCACGATCTCGACGGGGATCCGCAATGTCACCGACCGTGC
>JBNMNI010000053.1:0-7555 GCA_051275375.1 Maricaulis sp.
TGCAGATCGCCATCATTGACCACACGGATCTCATCGCCATCGATAATGATGAAAGAGGCGCCGTCCGTTTCGACCTCTTGCCCATCGATCGTCACATGATCACCGCGGATCCGGATGTCCTGGCCGTTGACGTTCAGGGTGGAGTCAGAGCCGCTGCCCTGCATGTGGATGGTGCGCCCGCCATCCTCGCTGCGTATCTCGATCACCCTTGCGTCCTGCGTCCGGGTCATGGAGTGGTCACCGGCGACGCGAATGCGCGTGTGCCGGTTATCGTCGTCGAGCGCCCAGGCCGCAGTTCCGGCCAGAGCGACTGCAGCGGTGGCAAGCAGGATGGTCTTCATGATGTGTCCCTTTCATCGGAAGTGACCTGCATACTTGCTGGCGCGGCATTACCGCGTATTGGCCCCCAGCTGAACATTTGGAAAGTTTGTCGGGGCCGGCTGGTGCAAGGACAGTGTGGCCGATCCGGCATAAAAAAAGGCGCGACGCATGGATGGCGTCGCGCCCAGTCACTCAAAAGGGGCCGCTGATCGTGACAAGAGCGGCTTGAAAGCAGATTGCCGCGCTCGGGCCTTCACCAGGCTTTCAGCGAGATGACGATTGAGCAATGCCCGCTCCATCCCGCGCTTGCCTCCCCGGCCTGCACTTTGCATGGTGGAAGCCGTTATTGTTCGTTGCGGAGACGCGCATGAATTTTCCCGATCACGGGCCTGACCGCCGCAGCATCCTGCGCTGGGCCGCCGCCGGAGCTGGCCTGAGCCTGCTTCCCGGATCATTCGCCCTTGCCGAGGGCATGAGCCTGGACCAGCGCGTCGGCCAGATGCTCCTGCTCGGCTTCATTGGCTCGACCGTTGACACAGCGGGTGCCGACCAGATTGCCGGTCATCTCGCTGCGGGCCGGATCGGCGGTGTCCTCTTCCTGCGCCATAATGTGCGCACCCGCGAGGGTGTTGAAGGGCTGACCGCCCGCTTCAACGCCATTGCGCCCGAGGCCTGGATGGCCGTCGACCAGGAAGGCGGGGTGGTGCAACGCCTGTCGCGTGATCTGGGCTATACCGCAATACCGCGCGCCCTGCTGGTCGCCGAGGCCGGCGATGCCGATGCCGCGCGGGCGGTCTATGCCGACGCCGCGCAGGAATTCCGCGCCGCCGGCTTCAACATGAATCTGGCGCCCGTCGCCGATCTCAACGATCCCGACAATGAAGTGATTGGCCATCATGGCCGATCCTATGGCGATGATGGCGCAACCGTCGCCGCCTATGCCGGCGCCTTCATCAATGCCTATCGCGAGGCCGGTGCGGTCTGTGCGATCAAGCACTTCCCCGGACATGGACATTCGCGCGGCGACAGCCATGCCGGCTTTGTCGATATCACCACGACCTGGAGCAATGCCGAGCTCGACCCGTTCCGGCGCCTGATCGATGCCGGCGAGGCCCGGCTTATCATGTGCGGACATCTGACCCAGCGCGGGCTCGATCCGGCCGATGTGCCGGTGACGTTCTCCGCTCCGGTGATCGAGGGGCTGTTGCGCGGCCAGCTCGGCTTTGCCGGCGCCGTCATGACCGATGATCTCGACATGGCCGCGATCCGCGAGAATTACTCCCAGCGCGAAGCCGTGCTGCGCTCGATCGAGGCGGGCAATGACATCATCATGCTGTCCAATTCCGCCGCCCCCGACCCGGATTTGCCGCAACGCATTGTCGACTGGGTGATCGAGGCGATTGTCGAGGGGCGCTTTACGGAAGCGCGCATCGACCAGTCGGTGGCGCGGATTGCGGCGCTGCGGCATCCGGCCTGAGGCGGACGGGCGAGCCGCAGAGGCCGCCCGCCCTGCCAGTCACTATTCCGCCTGTTCGCCTTCACCCTCGCCGCGCAGATAGGTGTCGAGAAAGCTGACATAGGCCTCTGACGCCGCAATCCGGTTGTCGCGGCCGCGAAAGCCATGGCCCTCATCGGGGAAGAGGACGTATTCGACCGGTACGCCATTGGCGCGCACGGCGGCGACCATCTCATCGCTTTCCACCTGCAGCACGCGCGGATCATTGGCGCCCTGGATCACCATCAGCGGCTTGGTGATGGTGTCAGCGTGGAAGAGCGGCGAGATGGCGCGATGGCGCTCGGCATCGGTCGCCGGATCGCCCATCTCGTCATAGAGCGCTTCGCGGAAGCTTTCCCACCAGGGTGGGATGGAGGCCAGGGTGCGCTCCCAATTGGTGACGCCAAAGATGTCGATCCCGACCTCGAACGCGTCCGGATGGAAGGCGAGGGCGGCGACCGTCATGAAGCCGCCATAGGAGCCGCCGATCACGCCGACCTGGTCGCCGCGCACCCAGTCGAGGCTGCGCAGATGATCGCCGGCCGCGACGATGTCCTGCAGGTCTTCCTCGCCATGACGCCGGTCATCCATGTGGAAGAAGGTCTTTCCGTATCCGGATGAACCGCGGTTATTGGCGGCGTAGACGGCATAGCCGTGATTGACCAGATGCTGGATCATCGCCGAATAGCCGATCCGGCTCTGACCGCCCGGACCGCCATGCACCATGACAAGGGCCGGCACCGGATTGTCGGCGCTGGCGCCATGTGGGCGATAGAGAATGCCCGGTATCATCAGCCCGTCGAAACTGGCAAAGCGCACGACTTCGGCATCGACCATTTCCGCCTCCGTGAGCACCGGGTTGAGCGCATTGGTCAGCTGGGTATGGCTTTGGCTGGCCAGCCCGACCAGATGCAGATTGGACGGAGAGGTCGCGGCGTCGATCATGAAGGCAATCGAGCCCTCATCGCGCGAGAAACGGACCGAGCCGAGATCGCCCGCACGCAGATCGGGCAGGGCCAGCGCCTCGCCGGTTTCCAGATCGGTGATGGTCACTTCGGTGCGGGCATCGGCATTGATGCCGGTGACGAGAAAGCGGCCCGATGGCGAATAGGTGACGAAGGAAACATCCCAGTCTGCGGTCACCACTGCCGTGCGCTCGCCCGATGTCAGATCATGGGACCAGGCCTGGTTGAACTCGCCGTATTCATCCGTCGCATAGATCAGCGCATTGCTGTCGGGGGTGAAGGTATAGGTACCGTAGGCGATATTGCCCTCATGCGCCGTGATCAGCACCGGCTCCGGATTGTCGGCGGCCAGATCGACCAGCAGGATATTGCTGTCAGCCGAAGTGCGGTTGCGCACCAGGGCGAGCCAGCGTCCGTCCGGGCTTATGGCACCGATGGCAAGCGCCTCGCTGTTTTCGAATACATAGCCGCTCTCATAGCTCAGCGTGTCGTATTGATAGACATCGAAGGCGGCGGAATCGCGTTCATTGGTCGCGATCCAGATGTCCTTGCCATCCGGCGAAAAGCCGATGA
This sequence comes from Maricaulis sp., assembly GCA_051275375.1. Taxonomy (GTDB): domain Bacteria; phylum Pseudomonadota; class Alphaproteobacteria; order Caulobacterales; family Maricaulaceae; genus Maricaulis. The sequence goes on from JBNMNI010000053.1 coordinate 3,355, forward strand.
ACTGGGCTTTGACATTCTCGCCGGGTGTGAGGTCGCTCAAGCGACCATCCAGTTCGCGGACATAAATATGGTTGAGCTCGTCGCCGCCACCATCGGCGGTGACGAGGACGCGATCATCATGGGGGAACCAGCTGACGGCATAGGTGGCGCTGGTGGTCGAGGCGGTCAGGGGCTCACGCTCGCCCGAGACGGGATCGACCGCATAGGCATTGAAGACGCCGGTCTCGTCGGATGAGATGAGGATGCGGCCATCGGAGGCCGCAAAGGCATGGCCTGCACTGTCGGCCATGCTGAAGCTTGTCGTCATGAAGAAGGATGCGGCATCGTATTGCGGAACCATTATTGCGGGCGCGTCGGCGGGGGCCGGCGCGGCCTGGTTGGCGGGCTGGCAGGCCGCAAGGCCGAAGCCCATCGCGACTGCCGCACCGAAAGCGAAATATTTCATGGCGATCTCCCCGAAAGCTGTGTCGCGCGCAACATAGCGCAGGCTGCGGGGGGAAACAGCCCGCAATAAGGGTTTGCCTGCAGGGGGCTTGCTACTCCCCGCCTGCCGCGAGCATGAAGAGCAGGTCGCGCGCCAGCGTTCCGGCCAGCTGCGGCTCGCTGCAATTGAGGTGGACGATGACGGTGATATCGGGCGCCAGAACGCGCACGACCGTGGTGACATAGCCGTCGATATAACCGCTATGGGTCACCAGGGTGAGACCGGATTCGTGGTCGACATAGGTCGGGCCGAGCGCGCGGTAGCGGCCATTGCCGCGGTCGATCTTGTCGGACAGCATGGAGCGGCCGATATCGGCCAGCGCACCGTCGCTGGCGAACACCGCATCGAGGAAGGTGGCGGCATCGTCTGCGGTCGCCAGAACGCCGCCATCAGGCCCGTTATTGTCCTGCAGGGTGAAGGTGTCGGCATTGTCATCATCGCCGCGGCCATAGCCGTGGATGCGGTCATGGGGATGGCCATACACATTATAGCCGGTCGCCTCGAGCTGGAGCGGCGTGAAGATGATGCTGTCCATCAACGCCCCGAGCTCCTGTCCGGTCACGGCTTCCGCGACGAGACCCAGTAGCTGATAATTGCTGTTGGAATAGGCATAGTCTTCACCGGGCGCGAAATCCGCATCGCGGCCGCGGATATGACCGAGCGTGCGGTCGGCGGTGTTGAGCGGCTGCGTGCCGAGCAGGGCCGACCAGGCATCATCGTAATAATCAGGCACGCCGGATGTGTGATTGAGCAATTGCCGGATGGTGGCGATGTCTGCATTCGGCACGCCCTCGATCCTTGCCGGCTCGACATAGTCCGCTGCCGTCCGGTCGAGGTCGATCTGGCCGTCCAGAACAAGCCGGTGGATGATGGCCGCCGTGTAGAGCTTGCCGACGCTGGCCATGCGCAGCCGGTCATCCCCGGCCATCGCTTCGCCCGTTGCACGATCGGCGAGGCCGCGCGCAAACAGGTGGCGCTCAGGGCCCAGCTCGACCAGCACGATGGCGCCGGCCACGCCTTCGGCGAGGGTTTCGTCGATGCGCGCCGCGATCCGGTTGTCGAGACTGGCATCTTCCGGGGCGGCAGGTTGGGCGCTGCAGGCGCTCGCCAGGAAGGCGAGGGCGGACAGGGTGGCGATCAGAAAATTCGGGGCAGGAAACATGGAAGACTCTTATCTTGTTTCAGGTTTGGCGTCAGACTAGACGATATCGAGGGCCGGGAATGGGCGATTTCCGTACTTCAATCGGCGAAATTCGCCGATTGAAGGGGCGGCGTATCGGAGGGATATCATGCTGGACACATTCGACCTCGCCATTCTGACCGTCGTCCAGGCCGATAACCGGCTGCCGAACCGGGAGATCGCGCGCAAGGTCAATCTGTCGGAGACTGCGGTGCGGCGACGTCTCGAGCGCTTGCGCGGGCAGGGCACCATCCGAAATGATGTTGCACTTCTGGACCGTGATGCCCTGGGCCAGACCTTGATCGTCTCTGTCATCTTTGCCGAGGACAGCGCCGAGGCCTATGCGCGCTTCCGGCAGGAAATGGTCGCGAGCGAGCGGGTGACGCAATGCTATTCCATTGCCGGCGAGGTGGATTTCATCCTCTTCGTTCATGCGCCCGATCTGCGTGAGTTCGAAGCCTGGGCACAATCGACTTTGCTCGCGGACCCGGTTGTGAAGCGCTACGAGACCTCCGTCGTTTTCACGACCCATAAATTCTCGACCGCCATCCCGCTCGGCTGAGCGGCCGCGAATGCCGGCAAAGAAAAAGGCCGCCCCCTGGGGAGCGGCCTTTCCTTTGTCATTCAGCGGACGCTGAACAGCGTGATTACATCATGCCGCCCATTCCGCCCCGCCGTCCGGTCCCCGGACGGCTCACCTTTCGATGATGGACGGACTCATGGGCGTCAGTGATTACATCATGCCGCCCATGCCACCCATGCCACTCATGTCGGGCATGCCGCCACCGGCGGACTCGTCTTTCGGTGCGTCTGCGACAGCCGCTTCCGTGGTGATCAGCAGGGAAGCAACCGAAGCGGCATCCTGCAGAGCGGTACGGACAACCTTGGCCGGGTCGATCACGCCGAATTCGAGCATGTCGCCATAGACTTCGGTCTGCGCATTGAAGCCGAAGGTCAGGGATGGATTGTCCATGACCTTGCCGACCACGATCGAGCCTTCGACGCCGGAATTTTCGGCAATCTGGCGGATCGGGGACTGCAGGGCGCGCGAAACGATCGCGATGCCCTGGGTCTGGTCTGGATTGTCGCCCTTCAGGCCGACCAGCTTCAGGGAAGCTTTCAGCAGCGCAACGCCGCCGCCGGCCACAATGCCTTCTTCAACGGCCGCACGGGTCGCATTGAGGGCGTCGTCGACGCGGTCCTTCTTCTCTTTCACTTCCATTTCGGTCGCGCCGCCGACCTTGATCACCGCAACGCCGCCGGCCAGCTTGGCCAGACGCTCTTGCAGTTTTTCACGGTCATAGTCGGACGTGGTGGATTCGACCTGGCTGCGGATCTGGCCGACGCGGGCTTCGATCGCGGCACGTTCGCCGGCACCGTCGACGATGGTGGTATCGTCCTTGGTGATGGAGACGCGCTTGGCAGTGCCGAGCATGTCGAGGGTCACGGTTTCAAGCTTGATGCCGAGGTCTTCGGAGATGACCTGGCCACCGGTCAGGATGGCAATGTCTTCCAGCATCGACTTGCGACGATCGCCGAAGCCCGGTGCCTTGACGGCAGCAATCTTCAGGCCGCCACGCAGCTTGTTGACCACGAGGGTCGCCAGCGCTTCGCCTTCGACGTCTTCCGCGATGATCAGCAGGGGACGGCCCGACTGAACGACGGTTTCCAGGATTGGCAGCATGGGCTGAAGCGAGGTCAGCTTCTTCTCGTGCAGAAGGATGTAGGGCTCTTCGAGCTCGACATGCATCTTCTCGGCATTGGTGATGAAGTAAGGCGACAGGTAACCGCGGTCGAACTGCATGCCTTCGACGACTTCAAGTTCGGTGTCGAGCGACTTGGCTTCTTCAACCGTGATGACGCCTTCATTGCCGACCTTTTCCATGGCCCGGGCAATCATTTCACCGATTTCCGTGGCGCCATTGGCCGAGATCGTACCAACCTGGGCGATATCGCCCGTGCCCTTGATCGGGGTAGCCGAGGCCTTGATTTCGGCGACGACGATGGCAACGGCCTTGTCGATGCCGCGCTTCAGATCCATCGGGTTCATGCCGGCGGCAACCGACTTCATGCCTTCGCGGATGATCGACTGGGCCAGGACCGTCGCGGTCGTGGTGCCATCACCGGCTTCGTCATTGGTCTTCGAGGCCACTTCGCGCAGCATTTGTGCGCCCATATTCTCGAATTTGTCGGCGAGCTGGATTTCCTTGGCGACCGAAACGCCGTCCTTCGTGGTGCGCGGGGCACCGTAGGATTTTTCCAGGACGACATTGCGGCCTTTCGGGCCGAGGGTCACTTTGACGGCGTTAGCCAGGATATCGACACCGCGCAGCATGCGCTCGCGGGCGTCGGAACCGAAGAGTACGTCTTTAGCAGCCATGGGATTATTTCCGTTTGCTAGAGTTGTTCAAAGAGGGGATCGGGGCGGCCGTTCAGGCGCCAACAATGCCCAGAATGTCGGATTCTTTCATGATCAGCAGCTCGGTGCCGTCGAGGGTGACCTCGGTGCCGGACCATTTGCCGAACAGGATGCGATC
>JBNMNI010000054.1:0-7515 GCA_051275375.1 Maricaulis sp.
ACGTGGGAGAGGCGAACAGCCGTACCGGTGCTGGAGGTGATGACACCCGAATTCTCGAAGACACGCTCACCATTCACGAAGCCGATCGTCACGGCATCGCCAACAGAGGAAATCAGCCCCTCATTGAGGAAGTTGCCCGCATAAAATTCGTAGATATGGACGCCTTCAGCCTGGCCGAGAATTTCGCCGTCAAGCCCGTTGTGAAAGCCCTCAGGGCCGCTGAAATAGACCAGCGAGACGGCCGCAGCATCGGAAACGTCGGTCGGATCGACCTGTTCGATCGTGCCCTCATTGACGAAATCGCCATCGAGCGAATAGATCGAGACGCCCTGATAACCGCCGCTGATAAAGCCGTAATTCACGAAAAAATTGTTGACCAGGAAGGCGTTCACGCCACGCAGCTCTCCGATGATGCTGGCATCGGGACCATTGCCGAACCCACCCGTCACGTATTGCAGCGACACAGCGTCGCCCAATGCACGGGAGCTGAGCGCCGGTGTCGACGGGGTAAGGTCTGCATAAATGGGTTGTTTCGGTGGTGATGGCGGCGCGGCGCTGCCGGAGGCTGTGATCGTGCCGCCATTGATAAAGGCGTAGACCTGCCCGCGCAGCCGCACGCCGTAATCGCCGCCGGAGATGAGACCCTCATTCTGGAAGATGTAGACCTCATTGCCGATATCGACGCCGGTCTGGCCAGCAATGATACTGCCGCTATTCGCGAACTCGACCGTGCTCGCACGGCCGTATTCCCCGCCGCTACGCGCCGCCGCCAGGCCCAGCGGCTCGGCGGTCGGCGCGAGGCCGAGAATGCCGAGCGAAACGCCGACACCTTCGCTGGAAAGAATATCGCCGGCATTGATGAAGGCGTATTGGTTGAAGGCCCGGTCGATCGTGACCGCATCATAAACCGAGGAAATCAGGCCGGCATTGTAGAAGCCCGGCCCCGAAAAATTCCCGATCATGACACCGCCGGCAGCGCCGATGATCTGCGCGTCCGAGCCATTGTAAAAGGAGAAATCCTCCGCGCTGATCGCGCTGCCCACACCGGCGTTTAACGGCGCCTCGACGCCGCCGCCCAAGGCGCCGATATACAGCGCACTATTGGAATAATAGCTATTGGCTGCGGCACCGGAAAGACCGGGCGCGACCACATTTGAAATCGTCGTCGATTCAATCAGGCCCTGATTGATGAAGACACCGGTCAGAGAATTGATCGCCACACCGGTGGTCGCGCCGCGGATCCTGCCGAGATTGAAGAAATCCCCGTCGAGGGAGGCACCGGAAAATCCGGTGCCGTTTGCATAGTAAGGGACTGCCTCGCCAGGCTTGGCCGGTCCGCGGTCCACCACATATCCCCGCACCGCTTCGATCAGGCCCTCATTGACGAAATCACCGGTCAAATAGTTCAGCTCAAGCGCTGCATAGCCGCCGATAATGTCTCCCGTATTGGAAAACGAGCCTTGAATATTCCCGAGAAAGGCACCGGTTACTCCGCCATCGATCAAGCCGCTATTGGAGAAGCTGGCGAGGGTGGCATAAGCTATGATGCCAGACTGGTGGGCAATAATATTGCCCTCATTGTTGAAGGTTACTGCGCCTTCGAAAGGTGGAGGATTCAGCGGGCCGGGCGCCTGCCCCTCGGCGCCAGGTCCGTATCCGCTGCCGAGGGTGACTCCATAGCTGCCGCTCGAGAGGATGTCGCCGCTATTGGTGAAGGTGAAGGAGGCGGACGGAAACTGGATCTGCACCGCACCATAGAAGGAAGAGATCAGGCCCTGATTTGTGAAGGATTCGCCGGCCATGTTTGCCACCGCGATGCCATAGTCCGCGCTGAGAATTTGCCCGTCTGTGTCGTTGAGAAAATCCCCACGAAGATAACCGATCCAGGTGGCGCCAGCTCCGAGGTTGGTGACGGATTCGATCGTCCCGTAATTGCGGAAATCGCCGTCGATAGCGCCGATATGAATCGCTTCGACTTCGCCGCTGATCAGACCCTCATTGACGAAATCGCCGCCCATCGCAGTGATATTCACGGCATCGGAAAATCCGCTGATCTCGCCATCGACACGATTGAAGAAACTTCCCTCAAGCGATCCAAGACGCACGGCGGAATTGCCGAACTCCACGCCGCCCAGGACGGTGATCTGATCCTCATTGATGAAATCGCCGCCGATTTCGGCGACATGCACAGCGGTATCAGTGCCAAGGATAATGCCCGTATTGACGAAATCACCGGTGATCCGGCCCTGGATTTCAACGGCATAATTCTCGGCGAAGAAACAGCCGCCCGGGGTGTCCCCCTCACCCACGGCGGCAATAATGCCTGAGTTTTCAAAGCGGCCGATTGAGACCGTGTCCTCGGTGAAGACGCCCACGCCGACAGTACTGCCGATAATGCCAAGGTTCACGAAGCTCTCGACATCGAAATTATCGCTGAGATTGGAGCCGACCATGACCACCGCCGGTCTCGGGTAACCCAGGCTAATGATCACACCTGATTCGGTGTTGAGGAAGCTGAACGCCGTGTAGCTGCGGTCCAGATAGGTGAAGGTCGAATTGAGCGAACCGGAATTGGTGAAGGAGTCGAGGCCAAAGCTGTATGCATCGAAGGTGGCCTGAGCGCCCTCGCACACCTGCGCCCCGTCCGTTATGGTGCATGACCCACCGGCTTGAGCCAGGGCTGCCCCGGAACCGAACATGACGAAGGCGGTCGACGCGAGAAGCGCGCCGCGAAGCGAATTGCGATACATGGTGATCCCCTGACCGGTGGCCGAGTGCGCAGGCTGCGCCCAATCGCGCGCCGATGCATGGCCGGGCCCGTCCTTAGACGCAAACCCTTCATGCGCAAAATGAATTCGGCCATTATCGCAGGCCGTGCGATGGTCTAGACTAGGCCGATAATCGCCACACAACTTGGAGTCCCAGCCGATGTCATTCCAGGACCAAGCCCTCTACCCCGTCCCCGAAGCGCGCAAGCGCTCCACCCGGATTACTGCGGAACGCTATGCCCAGTTGTATCGGCAATCGATGGAGGCCCCCGAGGAATTCTGGCGCCGCGAGGCCGGCCGCATCGACTGGATGAAACCCTTCAGCCAAATCGAGGATGTATCCTGGGACAAGGACGACCTGCACATTCGCTGGTTTGCCGACGGTACACTCAATGCCAGCGCCAATTGCACCGATCGGCATTTGCCCGAACGCGCTGACGATATCGCCATCATCTGGGAAGGCGATGATCCGGACGTCTCGACCAAAATAACCTATGGCCAATTGCACGGCCATGTCTGCCGCCTCGCCAATGGGCTGAAATCGCTTGGCGTCGGCAAGGGCGACCGCGTCACCATCTATATGCCGATGATCCCGGAGGCCGCCTATGCCATGCTGGCCTGCGCCCGGATCGGCGCGGTGCATTCAGTTGTATTTGGCGGATTCTCGCCGGAGGCCCTGGCCGGCCGGATCACCGATTGCGACAGCGCCGTGATTATCACTGCCGATGAAGGCGTGCGCGGCGGCAAGCCGATCCCCCTGAAGGCCAATGTCGACAAGGCCTGCCAAGCTGCCGGAATCGTCAAGACCGTGCTGGTCGTCAAGCGCACGGGCGGGGCTGTCGGCTGGGTTGCAGGCCGCGACCACTGGTATGATGCGATTATCGACGCCCAGAGCGAGGACTGCCCGCCGGAACCGATGAATGCGGAGGATCCGCTCTTCATCCTTTATACATCCGGCTCAACCGGCAAACCCAAGGGTGTACTGCACACGACCGGCGGCTATATGGTCTGGGCCGCAATGACGCATGAATATGTCTTCGACTACAAGCGCGGCGAGATCTACTGGTGCACCGCCGATGTCGGCTGGGTTACCGGCCACAGCTATATCGTCTACGGACCGCTCGCCAATGGCGCCACGACGCTGATGTTCGAGGGCATTCCGACCTGGCCGGGCCCTGACCGCTTCTGGCAGGTCGTCGACAAGCACCAGGTCAATACCTTCTACACCGCCCCGACCGCGATCCGCGCCCTGATGCGCGAGGGCGATGAGCCGGTGCAGAAGCATTCGCGTGCCTCGCTGCGCCTGCTCGGTTCTGTCGGCGAACCGATCAATCCGGAAGCCTGGACCTGGTATCACCGCGTCGTCGGCGACGGGCGCTGCCCGATCGTCGACACCTGGTGGCAGACCGAGACCGGCGGCGTGATGATTTCCCCCCTGCCCGGCGCCACCGATCTCAAGCCCGGCTCGGCCGCCTCGCCCTTTTTCGGCGTTGGCCTTGCTCTGCTCGACAATGAGGGCAAGCGCCTGCCCGATACCGGCGCCGCCGAGGGCAATCTGGTCGTTACCCGATCCTGGCCGGGCCAGGCGCGCACGCTGCAGGGCGATCACCAGCGTTTCGTCGACACGTATTTTTCGCCCTATCCGGGCTATTTCTTCACCGGTGACGGCGCCCGCCGCGATGCCGACGGCTATTGGTGGATCACCGGCCGCGTCGATGACGTGATCAATGTTTCCGGCCACCGGCTCGGCACGGCCGAGATCGAAAGCGCGCTGGTCGCCCACAAGGATGTCGCGGAAGCCGCCGTGGTCGGCTATCCGCATGATATCAAGGGCCAGGGCATTTACTGCTATGTTACCCTCAATGCCGGCATTGATGCGGCCACGGAATCTGCCGATGCGCTGCGCAAATGGGTGCGCCAGGAGATCGGCCCGATCGCGACGCCGGACCTGATCCAGTTCACGCCCGCCCTGCCAAAGACCCGCTCCGGCAAGATCATGCGGCGAATTCTGCGCAAGATCGCCGAGAACGAGTTTGGCAATCTGGGAGACACGTCTACACTCGCAGACCCGAGCGTTGTTGAAGACCTGATCGAGAACCGGAAAAACCGATGAAGCGTGTTGTAGTCCTTGCCGTCGCCGCCAGCAGCCTGCTGGCCGCTTGCGCCACTGAAACCGTCCCGGCCTGCCGGGCGCCACAAGCCCATGAGATGGCCGCCTTTGCGGCGATCATCAGCCATAACGAGACCGCAGTGGGCCAGACCCTGGCACCCAGCCTGTTGCGCAATGCCTTCATCCGCCGCGATCCGCTTGTGCGCGCCTATGTCTGGGGCGCACCGGGCCAGACCGATGGCACTGTGGTCGGCCTGCTATCGCAGCCGCCGCTCTGCATTATCGATGATCCACGCGTTGCGGCGAGCGAGACCGTGCGCCAGGTCCTGGTCTATCCCCAGGCCGCCTACAGCCGGGTGGCACCGCCGCCGGCAACTGCGATCCTCGACGCACCGCCGCCCTATGGCACAGCGATGCGCGATTTCCTCTCCTGCCGGTTTGAACAGACCGCCGAGGGCTGGAAACTGGCCGATATGTGCGGCTATAGCATGCCGGCATCGACGGACGTGACCGGATCCTGATCGCCGCCAGGGGCCAGAAGAAAACCTGAAAAAAGACCGGCTGCGGCATCCGCAACCGGTCTTTTTTTTCGGTGAGGTCGAGGGCGAAAACTCAGTCCTCGAATTCCTTCAGACGCATCGATTTCTTGAGACCTTCGGTCAGCAAATCATAGGCCGGCAGGGTGAGGAATTCGACGAATTCCTCGGACAGGACAAGATCGTGCAGAATGGTCGCTGCCTGGCGGATCAGGTTTTGCACCTCGACCTTGCCAGTGACCTCGCCCTGCAGCGCCTTGCAGGTTGATTCGATTTGCGCCGCCAGGCTTCCCGCCGTCAGCGCCGTACCCTCAACGGTCGACTTGCCGAAACGGCGCCACTGCCAGAGCTGCGCCCGGGCGATCTCGGCCGTGGCTGCATCCTCCATCAGATTGCGGATCGGCACGGCGCCCCGCCCACCAAGCCAGGAGGCGACATAGCGGATGGCGACATCGATATTGTCCGCAACGCCGGCATCGGTGATATCACCGTCCGGCGCGGTAAGCAGATGGCGCCCGGTGACCGGCATGGAGAATTCGTCAGCAAAATCGATCTGGTTGGCGCCGGGCATGAATTCGTCGAACACCGCCATGGCGACAGGCACCAGGTCGGGATGAGCCACCCAGGTGCCGTCATGGCCATTCTTGACCTCCCGCAGCTTGTCCTGGCGGACCTGTTCCAGGGCCGCTTCATTGGCCGCTTCATCGCCCTTGACCGGGATGAAGGCCGACATGCCGCCCATCGCATGCGCCCCGCGGCGATGGCATACGGCGACCACGCGCTTGGAATAGGCGCTCATGAAACCGGTTTTCATCGTCACCGCCGAGCGGTCAGGCAGAACATGTTCCGGACGTGCCTGCAGGCGTTTGATATAGCTGAAAATATAGTCCCAGCGGCCGCAATTCAGGGCGACGATATTGCCGCGCAGCTCGTACAGGATCTCGTCGAGTTCGAAACTGGCCGGCAGGGTCTCGATCAGCACCGTGGCGCGGATCGTGCCCCGCTCAAGACCGAGCTCGTCCTCGGCATGCTGGAAGACCAGGCTCCACAGCCGCGCCTCGAAACGGGACTCGATCTTGGGCAGGTAGAAATACGGCCCCGTCCCACGCTCTTTCAGGGCGGCGTGGTTATTGAACAGGTAGAGGCCGAAATCGAAGAGCGAGCCGGAGATGGCCTGACCGTTGATCCGGACATGCCGCTCTTCGAGATGCCAGCCGCGCGGGCGGACAATCAGCACCGCAGCGTTTTCATTGATGGAATAGCGCTTGCCGTTTTTCTCGTCGACATAATCGATCTCACGGCGCACGGCATCGCGCAGATTGATCTGGCCCTCGACCAGGTTGGACCAGGTCGGCGAGGTCGCGTCCTCGAAATCGGCCATGAAGCATTTGGCGCCGGAATTGAGCGCGTTGACGACCATTTTGCGATCAACCGGACCAGTGATTTCGACGCGGCGGTCTTGCAGATCATCCGGGGCCGGACGCACCTTCCACTCGCTGGCGCGGATATCGGCGGTCTCGTGCGGGAACATCAAAAGCGCGCCGACATTGAGCTCGGCCTGGCGCTCGGTGCGGTGACGCAGCAAGGACTGGCGGCGCTTCTCGAAGCGGCGATGCAGGCCCGCGAGAAATTCCAGCGCCTCATGGCTGAGGATGTCGCGATAGCCCGGTTCGAGATGGCCAAGGATTTCAACGCCGCTCGGTGTAATCTGTGTCATGGCTGTCTCCAGTCGGCAAAAAAAGAGCGGGGCGCGCAATTTGGGGCGCGCACCCCGCGTCGGGTCTGAGGGCCCGAAGGTCTATTCGGCAGCTTCGAACTGAGACGACTCGGTCGATTCGCCCATGGCGGTCGTCGAGGACGTACCGCCGGTCAGGGCCAGGGAGACCTTGTCGAAATAGCCGGTGCCGACTTCGCGCTGGTGACGCGTCGCGGTGTAGCCATCAGCCTCCGAAGCAAATTCTGCCTGCTGCAGCTCGGAATAGGCCGCCATGCCGCGATCCTTATAGCCACGTGCCAGCTCGAACATTGAGTGGTTGAGGCTGTGGAAGCCGGCCAGGGTCACGAACTGGTATTTATACCCCATCGCGCCGAGCTCACGCTG
>JBNMNI010000055.1:0-7408 GCA_051275375.1 Maricaulis sp.
GCCGATCCACGCTAGGCTCCAACGCTGATCCCGAAGACGGAGCATTTCCCGATGACAGAACTGGTCGCAGCGAGAATTCAGATGGTGCGCGATCATATGCGCCTGGAGTGCGAGCATGACTGGGATGGCGTCATCGCGACCTTCCAGCATCCGCGCTATGAAATGCAGGGCATGGAGACGGTGTTTGATGGCGAGGAGGCCGTGCGTGGCTATTTCGCGACGTCACGCGCGGCGTTTCCCGACCAGGGCAATGAGATCATTGCGATTGCCGCCGGCGGCGACAGTGTGCTGGTGGAATTCTGGCTGACGGGGACGCATCTCGGTCCGCTCAAATTGCCCACTGGCGAATTGCCGCCGACCGGCCGCGCCTTCCGGGTCAAGATGATGGCCAGTTTCGAATTCGCGCCCGGTTCCGACAAGATTGTCTGCGAACGGCCCTATTTCGACCGGCTCGCCTTGCTCGCCGCGCTGGGGCCAGGCTGAGGCGCCGGATCTATCATCTGCCCTTGCCCGGATGCGTGCCTGCCCTCTGCGGCAAAAACACAATCCCCGCCAGAACCAGCGCGATCAGCACTGCAGACGCGGCAGGCCGGCTCAGCGCCAGCCCGCCATGATCGAGCGGCTTGTCGAGAAAGTCACCGACGGTGGCGCCCAGCGGCCGGGTCAGGATGAAGGCGGCCCAGAACAGGGCGGCGCGGGATATTTGCGTGCGGTAATACAGGACGGCGACGATGGCGAGCAGGGCGCCGAAAATGCCGGCGGCGGCGAGATAGCCGACACCGGGCGTGTCGGCGAGCCAGTCGCCGAGCGCGGTGCCCAGCGTCTGCGACAGGGTGATGGTGCTCCAGTAGAAGATCTCGACTTTCGGCGAGGCGACAGTGTCGACGGCGATGGTCCGCTCCGAGGCATACCAGATGCCCAGTGCGGCGATGACGCCGGTCACAAGCAGGACCGAGCCGCCGGCATAGCCGATGCCCATCGAGCGCGTCGCGAAATCGGCCATGGTCGTGCCGGCGGTGGTCGAGGCGATGATGGTGGCCCAGTAGAGGAAGGGCCGGAAGGTTTTGGCCATGATCTGCAGCACGACCAGAATGATCAGCGCGGTGAGAAAGATCGCGGTTCCGGTCAGATAGCCCAGATCCATCGACATCGAGACCGTGTCGCCCGCGGTTTCGCCAAGCGTGGTGGCCAGGATCTTGATCGCCCAGAAGCCGAGCGTGACCGCCGGCACCTTGCTCATCACATCTTCGGTTTTCATGGCGGATTTTCCTGCTGCCAGGAGAGCTGGCGCTTCCTCACCCTGCGCGCCTGAAACCTGACGCACCGGAAATGCTCGGGGCGCTAAAGCTGCTGCGCGTTGAGCAGGGCGCGGTATTCGCGCACTTTGCGGACATAGCGCACCGGTTCATGGCCCCGGGCATAGCCATAGCGCAGCCCGTGATAATGCGCCGGATCGGACAGGAGCGGCAGGACGCTGGCCAGATCATCCCAGCGGTCGGGATCGAGTCCCTGCCGCCGGGCCAGCACGCGGGCATCATACATGTGGCCCATGCCGACATTATAGGCTGCGAGCGCAAACCAGATCCGGTCCTCGCCGGTGACGCCGCTGGGGACGCGCTGATAGAGATCCTCCAGATAGGCGGCGCCGCCCTCAATGCTCTGGCGCGGATCGGTGCGGTCCTCGATGCCGACGCGATCGGCGGTGGAGAGGGTGAGCATCATCAGGCCGCGAACCCCGGTATCGCTGACCGCATCGGGGTCCCAGTGCGATTCCTGATAGGCTTGGGCTGCGAGCAGGTCCCAGTCGAATGTTGTCCGCTCGGCGGCCAGGGCAAACCAGCCTTGATAGCGTGGCAGGCGTGTCTGGACCCGGTCGACGAAGCTGGAGATGTCGACATAGTCGAAATCGCCGAACTGGCCGAACCAGTTTTCGTCCAGCCGTTCCAGCAGATCGCCCTCATGGACCTGGCTGAACCAGTCCGAAAGCGATTGGCCCAGCCCCTCGACGCGATCCGAATAGGCCCAGGCCAGGGATTCCTCTTCGCTCAGATCCATCGAGACGACGAGATCGGGATGGCGGCGGCGGGCGAAATCGGCCAGATGGGAATCGGCGATGGTGCAATCGAACGCCCCCTCATCGACCGCTTCCAGCAGGGGCATGGCCGAGCCGGCGCGGCGTTCGGTCCAGTGCAGCGCGCTGCCCTCGGTTGAAAGCCCGTGCAGCGTCTCCAGATAGCTCGAGCCGGCGAGCACCGCGATATCGGCGCCGGCCAGTTCTTCGAGGCTGGTCGGGGTGATGCCGTCGCTGCGGCAGACCAGTTGTTCCGTCACCGTCTTGTAGGCGGGGCCAAACAGCATGTGCGCCTGGCGCGCTGCCGTCACCGTCAGGCCGGCGGCGGCGATATCGCCTTCACCATGGGCCAGGGCATTGGTCAGCGCCGTGATGGAGGGGCGGGTTTCAAAGCGCGCCTCGATACCGAGATGGGCCGCATAGGCCCGCGCCAGATCGACCTCATAGCCGCTCGGGCCGTCATCACCGGGCAGAAAGCTGGTGGGGCCTTCCAGGGTCAGGACGATCAGCGTCCCGCGCGCCTGCATCGCCTCCATGCTCTGAACGCCGCTGGGCTTTCCCGCCGGATTGCAGCCGGCCAGCAGGGCCGCGAACACGATAATGAGGGGGCAATGGAAGACCTTGATCATCCCCTGCAAGATAGGGCCTCGCAGCCATTTCGCCAAATAGGCGCCGGCGAAACGGCATTGCTCCGGCCCAAACAGCGGTAAATCCTAAGCAGGCGTGCGTATTTCGTTCCGTTCTGTTAACCATAAATGTTCCGCTTGTGTTCCGGAACAAAACTGGTACGTTGTGTCTCGGTTGCCCGTGACCGAGGGGCGTGAAATAAGGGAATATCGATATGAGCAAGGGCGCGATTCGACTCGTGAACGATTCAGGTATGGACAAGAAAAAAGCGATCGAAGCTGCACTGGCCCAGATCGACAAGGCTTTCGGCAAGGGCTCGGTCATGAAGCTCGGCGCCAAGCCTGCGATGGAGATCGAATCGATCTCTTCCGGTTCGCTCGGGCTGGATATCGCGCTCGGCATTGGCGGTCTGCCCAAGGGCCGGATCGTTGAAATCTATGGTCCGGAGAGCTCGGGCAAGACGACATTGGCACTGCACACGATCGCCGAGGGGCAAAAGCTCGGCGGTGTCTGTGCCTTCATCGATGCCGAACACGCGCTCGATCCGGTCTATGCCGGCAAGCTTGGCGTCGATGTCGCCGAACTCCTGGTCTCCCAGCCGGATACCGGCGAGCAGGCGCTCGAGATTGCCGACACGCTGGTGCGTTCCGGCGCGATCGATGTGCTGGTGATCGATTCGGTCGCCGCCCTGACGCCGCGCGCCGAACTTGAAGGCGAGATGGGCGACAGCCTGCCCGGCCTGCAGGCCCGGCTGATGAGCCAGGCGCTGCGCAAGCTGACCGGCTCGATCTCCAAATCCAAATGCATGGTCATTTTCATCAATCAGATCCGGATGAAGATCGGCGTCATGTTCGGCAGTCCCGAGACGACGACCGGCGGCAATGCGCTGAAATTCTACGCCTCGGTACGGCTCGATATCCGCCGCATCGGCGCGATCAAGGATCGCGACGAGGTGATCGGCAATCAGACCCGCGTCAAGGTCGTCAAGAACAAGGTGGCGCCACCCTTCCGCGAGGTCGAGTTCGACATCCTCTATGGCGAAGGCATCTCAAAGATGGGCGAGCTGATCGATCTGGGCGTCAAGGGCGAGATTATCGAGAAATCCGGTTCCTGGTATTCCTATAATTCGGAACGCATCGGTCAGGGCCGCGAGAATGCGCGCAAATTCATGATCGAGAACCAGGCCATGGCCAAGGAAATCGAAGCGAAAGTCCGCGCCAATGCCGGCCTGATCGCCGACGTATTGCTGGTCGGCAAGGATCTGGAAGAGGATGCTGTCGCCAGCTGATGCAGGATTGAAGTGTCTGTAACTGAGCGGTTTTGCGCAGCACCAGCCCCATAATCGCCACGCTCCATTAACGCGATGGCGTCATGATGAATGCTTCTTGTGACGGGAATGGCCGGGTCTCTGGAAATGAGGCCCGGCCTTTTTGCCGTCTGGGGCAGGTTTTGCGAGGGTAAGGTTATGGCTGCTGGTATGTCGGTCGATCTAGAACGCGCTATCCGGATCATGGTGTTCAGCGGCAGTGTCATGCCGGCAGATCTCGAATTCATCGGCGGGCTTTATGGCGATGCCGAGCATTACCGGCTCACCGACCGTGAGATCGCCTTCTTCACGCCCGACGTGTCCCTGGCCCAGATCGATACGGAAGATCTCGGCGGTCTGGCGGATCGCTATTCGGAGGTCCGGCGAGACCAGGACAATGCTCTTCGCGAAGAGACGGTCTGGGTCATGCCCGACCAGGTCCGCAGCGAGGCGCGGCTATGGCGCGAATTTACCCGCGAATCCCACAAGGCCGACAAGCAGCGGGTTCATGTCGATACCCTTGCCGGCGCGATAGCCGCCTACCGGATGCCGGCCGGATTGATTGAGGATATCCGGCATGGCCGCGGCTTCCGGCAGTTTGGTGCCGTCGAGGCGCTCACGACAGCAGTCTGATGCGTTTGGCTTGCGCAGGCCGCCGCGTTTCCATATCTGGAGAAAACTGCTAACGCAGCGGCTTCGGCCGGGCGCCGCAAAGACACTGCGATACAGGATGATATGATGGCCAGCTTGCGCGATATCCGGGCGACCTTTCTCGACTACTTCGGCACGAATGGCCATGCGGTCGTGCCCTCCAGCCCGCTCGTGCCGCAGGACGACCCGACCCTGCTCTTTGTCAATGCCGGCATGGTCCAGTTCAAGAATGTGTTCACCGGCAAGGAAAAGCGGCCCTATAGCCGCGCCGTTTCCTCCCAGAAATGCGTCCGCGCCGGCGGCAAGCATAATGATCTCGACAATGTCGGCTATACGGCGCGCCACCACACCTTCTTCGAAATGCTCGGCAATTTTTCCTTCGGCGATTATTTCAAGGAAAAGGCGATCCATCATGCCTGGGAGCTGGTGACGAAGGAATATGGTCTGCCGGCCGACCGGCTCCTGGTCACGGTCTATTCGGAAGATGATGAGGCGCGCGCCCTGTGGCGCAAGATCGCCGGGCTTTCCGACGACCGCATCATCTCGATTTCGACCGCGGACAATTTCTGGTCGATGGGCGATACCGGCCCGTGCGGGCCGTGCTCGGAAATCTTTTTCGATCATGGCGCCGATATTCCCGGCGGACCTCCCGGCTCGCCGGACGAGGATGGCGACCGCTTCATCGAGATCTGGAATCTGGTCTTCATGCAGTATGAGCAGCTCTCCGCGGATGAGCGCGTCGGCCTTCCCAAGCCCTCGATCGATACCGGCATGGGGCTGGAGCGGATCGCGGCGATCCTGCAGGGCAAGCATAATAATTACGAGATCGACCTGTTCGCCAATCTGATCCGCGCCGGCGAGAGCGTGCTCGGCGTCAAGGCCGAGGGTGTGGCGCTGGCCAGCCATCGGGTGATTGCCGATCATCTGCGCTCGACCTGTTTTCTGATGGCCGATGGCGTCAGCCCGTCCAATGAGGGCCGCGGCTATGTGTTGCGCCGGATCATGCGCCGCGCCATGCGCCATGCGCATCTGCTCGGCGCGACCGAACCGGTGATGTGGAAGCTTGTCGAGGCGTTGCAGGTCGAGATGGGCGATGCCTATCCCGAACTGGTGCGCGCCCAGCCGATGCTGGAGGAGACGCTGCGCACCGAGGAGGAACGCTTCCAGACGACGCTCGGCCGCGGGCTTGGCCTGCTTGAAGAGGCAACCGCCGGTCTGACGTCAGGCGCGGTCTTGCCGGGCGATACCGCCTTCAAGCTCTATGACACTTTTGGCTTTCCGCTCGATCTCACCCAGGACGCGTTGCGCGCCAAGGGGATGACGGTTGATGAGGCCGGGTTCGAGACTGCGATGGACAAGCAGCGCAGCGATGCGCGCGCCAGCAAGTTTTCCTCCGGACAGGCCGCGCCCGCCGAGGTCTGGTTCGCCGTGCGCGACAAGGCCGGAGCTTCGAGGTTTCTTGGCTATGACGGCATTGAGGGGCGCGGCAAGCTGGCCGCGATCGTCGCCGACGCGAAGGAGGCCAAGGCGCTCGGTGCCGGGCAGGGCGGCGAGCTGGTGTTTGACGCGACGCCTTTCTATGGCGAATCGGGCGGACAGGCCGGCGATAGCGGCCTGATCGAGTTCGAGAATGGCGCCGTCTTCCGCGTCAGCGATACGCAAAAGCGCGGCGGTGACATGCACGCACATATCGGAGTGCTCGAACGCGGCGAGATCACGCTGGGCGATAGCGGCGTGCTCAAGGTCGATGCGGCGCGGCGCACGACGACGCGTGCCAATCATTCCGCCACGCATTTGCTGCACGCCGCGCTGCGCGATGTGCTCGGGCCGCATGTCGCCCAGAAGGGCTCCTATGTCGGGCCGGACCGCTTGCGCTTCGATTTCAGCCAGAACAAGCCGATCACCGCAGCCGAGCTGGCGGCGGTGGAAGCCCAGGTCAATGCGGTGATCCGCCAGAACCTGGCCGTATCGACACGCGAAATGACCCCCGATGCTGCCATCGAGGCCGGGGCGCTGGCCCTGTTCGGCGAGAAATATGGCGACCGGGTGCGGGTGCTGGCCATGGGCCGTGGGCTCGATGGCGCCGATACACCCTATTCGGTCGAGCTGTGCGGTGGCACCCATGTCGAGCGGACCGGCGATATCGCCCTGTTCAAGATCGTCGCCGACACATCGGTCGCCTCCGGGGTGCGCCGGATCGAGGGCCTGACGGGCGAGGCGGCGCGGCTTTACATGGAAGAGCAGATCGGCTTCGGCCGCGCGGCTGCCGATACGCTCAAGACGCCTCCCGTCGAGCTGGCGACGCGCGTGGCCAGCCTGATGGATGAGCGCAAGAAGCTTGAGCGCCAGCTCGCCGAAGCCAAGAAGCAATTGGCGATGGGCGGCGGCACCGCCGGTGCGCCGGCCGGTCCGGAAGCCATCGCCGGCATCAATTTCATCGGCCGTGTCGTTGAAGGCGTCGGCGGCAAGGATTTGCGCGGTCTGGTCGACGAGGCCAAGGCGCAGATGGGCTCGGGCATCGCAGCCTTCATCTCGAATAATGAGGGCAAGGCGGCACTCGCCGTTGGCGTCACTGCCGATCTGGTCGAGCGTTTCTCGGCGGTCGAACTGGTCCGCGCCGGAGCCGAGCCGGTCGGCGGCAAGGGCGGCGGCGGCCGGGCGGACTTCGCCCAGGCCGGTGGCCCCGATGGCGCCAGGGCCCAGGCCGGGCTGGACGCGATTCGCGCCGCGCTCACCGCCTGATGGCGAAGCCG
>JBNMNI010000056.1:0-7385 GCA_051275375.1 Maricaulis sp.
GGCGGGATTCGTCTTGAATCATGGTGTCAAACTACGGTGCGTTCGCCAGTTCTGTCGACTGCCGATCCTGCGAGCGCGGGCGTTCACGCCGCGTCCACGCTTCCCTTGCCGGCTTCGCCATCGTCCGTGGCCGTCGCGGCCTTCGCCCCGGCGCGCCGATCTTCACCGCGATAGGAGCTGTGCTCGGTACCCTGGCGACGTCTGTCCGGTCCGAAATAGGACTTGTTGCGGATGAAGGGGCGCGGCGTGTTGATGACCGAGACCAGTTTGGCGAACATGTCGCGTGCGGTGATCGGCTTGCAGCAAAACTCGGTAACCCCGGCATCGCGCGCTTTCTTGACGCGGCTGCGTTCCGAGTAGGCGCTCAGCATTACGATCGGAATCAGCGGGTTGGGACTGTCGTCGGCGGTGCGCACCAGCCGGACGAAATCGAGCCCGTCGAGGATGTCCATCTGGTAATCGGTGATGATGATATCGACAGAATCGGAGCGCACGGTATCGAAGGCTTCGGCCGGGTCACGCGACTCATAGATATTCTTGATGCCGAATCCGTGCAGCAGGGTGCGCAGGATGGTCAGCATATAGCTGTTATCATCAACGATGAGTACTCGTAATCGGCTCAGATCAACGGCCATGATCTACCTATTGTCGTGTCAGGCAGCGCGTGAGGGTTTTCGCGTCGGGTCAGCGAGCACCTTAAGCGGAATAGGTTTACCGAAATGGTAACCCTGGCCGTAGTCAACACCGAGCGCCAGCATTTGCTTGGCGCGTTGCTCGGTTTCGATCATCTCAGCCACCGTTTCGAGCTTCAGCTCGCGGCAAAGGGAGACCATGCCCTTGAGAATCGCCGCGTCGCGTTCGCCCAATTGCGGCTGCCGGACATAGGAGCCGTCGATCTTGACGATATCGGCGGGGAAATCCCGCAAATACTGGAAACCCGCCGCGCCGGCCCCGAAATCGTCGAGGCAGACCTTATGGCCGCGCTCGCGGATTTTCTGGATCACGGCATTGGCCGCCTTGACGTTCCTGACCGAGGCTGTCTCGGTCAGCTCAAAGGTGAGTCGGCTGCGGTCGATGCGCAAATCGGCCAGCATCTGCAGGAATTTCTTGCTCCATGCCGGGTTTTCCAGGGATCTTCCCGACATATTGACCGCCAGGGCCGGGCGGTCGAAATCATCGCGCAGGAAATTGGCGGCGATCTCGACCATCGCAATGTCGATTTCATAGATCAGGCCTGTGCTCTCGGCAAAGCCGACGCTTTCGGAAACCGGTTGGCCGCCGGGCATGCGGAGCAGGAGTTCGTAATGTTCGATCTTGCCGGTTTTGAGGTCGACGATAGGCTGGGCGTGGGGCTCGAACACGCGCCCGGCGATGGTGGTCCGGATCTCATGCATCCGCTTGCTGTTAGCCTCCATCATCTCCGCCGCGACCTTTTTCAGGCTCTGGACGTCGAGGACATTGGCGCTGTCGGCGGCCATGTTCACCGCATACAGGAAGGCCTGGATGGCAATTTCGGGCTCGATTTCCGGCGCGTCGGGAATTGATTCGACGCGGACACGCGTGTCGTTGAGGGAGTTTTCCTTCAGCAGGGCCTCGATATCCGTACACAGCAATTGCAGATTAGCCGCAGCCGGGTGAATCAGGGCGGTCCGGGCCAGATCGACTTGTTTCGCAACGCCGTCGGCTCCGGCGGCGGCGGCACATTCGGCGGCAATGGCCTGACGCAGCATCTCGGCGCGCTTGGCGCCGATCAGCCGGTCAATATCCTCGATTCCATCGATGCGAAGCACCGACATCGTCATGGCCACGCCGGATTCGCGCGCCGTGGTGATGGCGCTCCGGGCGCTGCGGGCAAAGGCTTGCGGGTTGACCTCTGCCGGCGCCGTAAGCGCGGGGAAGGACATCGCCCAACGGATCTTCTCGTCATCGCCCAGCAGCCAGGCGCTCAATTGCGCCTCGCGCCCGCCGACGGCGACACGCACCGGGCCGACCCGGTGACCCGGTTTCAGGCTCCGCATCAGCGCCATCACGATCGCGCGCGATGTCCGGTCGAGGCGTTTGGAGAAGTCATGTGAACCGGTGTCGATTGAGGGTTCGCCCAAGGCGGCCGTCGCGCCGGCCGCATAACAGGTCAAACCATCCAGATCGGTTTCGATCAGCACGTCTGCCGCAGCGAAGGCGAAGGACAGGAAACGGTTTCTTTGTTCAATCAGTGACATGTCAAGACCGGTTCCTCTGGATTGAATGCAGTCTTGTAATGAAATCGTTAGAGTCGCGTTAAAACTCGCTGCGTGATCACGCCAAGCGTGCTGCCGGCGCCAGGGTTGCAATTGCGGGCTTCAGGTTGATTTCACGAAGGATTTCGTTGGCCCGGCGCGCCAGGTCCGAGACGGCATTGGGCAGCTCGGGTTCGTCCGAAGCCAGCTGGACAAGTTGTTCGGCCAGCTCGAGCAGGCTGGGGCTTCGCGTCAGGAGGCGGGCCTGGGCTTCGATCCGCGACGGGTCGCGATCATATTCCGCCGCCGGCACGCGCCAACCGCCCCAATCCTTCGGATCGGTAACGATGACGGGAAATGTCCCGGGGAAGGGGTGCCGGCTGCATTCCTCCATGGTCTGCCATTTATTCTTCGCGCGCAGCACCCGCCAATTGCCGGTATCGACGCTGTCGACCTGTTCCGAGGCCAGCTCATGGGTGGTGAAGTCGCGCCCGAGGCCGCAATCATAATAGATGCGGACCGGCTCCTCGACATCCTTCACCCAATGGGGCTTGACCTGCTCGACGATCGCCCAGGTGCCTACCGGCGCGACATAGACGCGTTGATGCTTGTGAAATAATGCCTTGGCCATAGGTCCCTCCTGGAGCGTCAATCAATCACAGTCGGATTGAAACGGGGTAAATCCGATTGGCGGCATTTGAAGCTTCTGGCGCCGGGCAGCGGTGAGAAATTGCCGATGCGGCGCCCGCGCGCTATGTGGCGGCATGAAGACTGATCGATATCCTGATCGCCGCCTCAGCGTGGCGCCCATGATGGACTGGACTGACCGGCATTGCCGGGCCTTTCACCGTGTCCTGAGCCGGCATGCCCTGTTGTATACGGAAATGGCGGTCGACAAGGCTCTTATCCATGGCGATCCGGACCGGATCATCGGTTTTGACCCGATCGAGCAACCCGTGGCCCTGCAGCTCGGTGGTTCGGTGCCGGAGGACCTCGTTCGAGCGGCCCGGATCGGTGCCGGATTTGGCTATAGCGAGATCAATCTCAATGTCGGCTGCCCGTCGGACCGGGTGCAGTCGGGCCGGTTTGGCGCCTGCCTGATGCAGGAACCGGCGCTGGTGGCCGACTGCGTCAAGGCGATGCAGGACGGGGTCGCTATTCCGGTCACGGTCAAATGCCGCATCGGTGTCGATGACCAGGATCCGGAAATCGCGCTGTTCAGTTTTGTCGATGCGGTTGCCGCGGCCGGGGTGAACAGCTTTGCCGTCCACGCCCGCAAGGCCTGGCTCAAAGGGCTGAGCCCGAAAGAGAACCGCACCATCCCGCCGCTCGATTATGATCTGGTGCGGCGGCTGAAGCTGCGGCGCCCTGACCTCGAGATCATCCTCAATGGCGGGCTCGAGACACTCGACCAGGCCATCACCGAGAGCGCGGGGCTGGATGGCGCCATGATCGGCCGCGCCGCTTATCACGATCCCTGGGTCCTGGCGCAGGTTGATTCGCGGGTTTTCGGCGGTCGTGATCCGGTCGCCACGCGCCATGGTGCCTTGCTCGCCTATCGCCCCTATATGGCGGCCCGGCTGGCCGAGGGGGTGTCGCTGCATTCCATGACCCGGCATGTGCTGGGCCTGTTCCAGGGTCTGCCCGGGGCGCGGCAATGGCGGCGCGTCCTGTCGGAGAAGGCCGGCCGAGCCGGTGCCGGGCTGGACGTGCTCGACGAGGCTGCTGCCGCGGTCCCGCAACAAGACGAGGCCGCGTGATGACGGATATGCTTCTACTGGTCGCGGTGATGGCGGCGACCGGTGCCTTCGCCGGCCTGGTGGCCGGCCTGTTCGGGATTGGCGGCGGCGTCGTGATGGTGCCGGCCATGTATTACGCCTTCTCGGCGCTGGGCTATCATGACGACAAGCTGATGCATGTTGCGGTCGGCACGTCCCTGGCGGTCATCGTCGCGACCTCGGCGCGTAGCGTCGCGGCCCACGCCAAGCGCGGCGCGGTGGATTTCGCGGTGCTGCGCAGCTGGGGTCCCTGGATCGTCGCCGGCACACTTCTGGGCTCGGTGATTGCAGACCAGGTGTCGGGCCAGGTGCTGACGGGCTTGTTTGGCGGCATGGCGCTGCTGCTGTCGTTGCAATTCTTTTTCGGACGCCCGGACTGGAAACTGCGCGATGATTTGCCAGGCGGACCGGCGCGGGCCGGGCTTGCAGGCCTGATCGGCATCATGTCGGCGATGATGGGAATTGGCGGCGGCGTGTTTGGCGTCACTTTGATGACGCTGTGCGGCAAGCCGATCCACAAGGCTGTCGCCACTGCGGCCGGCTTTGGCGTCGCGATCGGGTTGCCGGGCGCTATCGGCTTTATCGCCAATGGCTGGGGCTCGAATATCGTGCCCTATTCGCTGGGCTATGTGAATCTGCCCGCCTTCATCCTGCTCGCCGGATCGGCATTTTTCGTCGCGCCGATCGGGGCGAAGCTGGCGCACGATCTTCCGGCGGCAACGCTGAAACGCTTCTTCGCGATCGGTCTGCTGATCGTTGGCGGCATGTTGCTGAAGGAAGCGGTGCTGGGCGGCTAGGGCCGCAAGACCAGCTCATCGCCGCGGATCTCGACGCCGGAGAGGCGGTTGAGCGCCGACATGCCGAGCAGGGACTGGGCGCCGTCAATCATCACCATCGCCTCGACATCGCGCAGTTCCAGATCGCCCAGCCTCAGCGAGCGCAGGCGCACGGCTGCCGCCGAGGAGGTGCCGGCGGCGGTCTGGACGGGCTGGTTGAAGCGCAGGGCCGCGGTGTCGATGCCGGCACGTTCGGCATCGGCGCGGCTGAGGGCGACCACCGAGGCACCGGTATCGACCAGGAAGAGGACCGGGCGTCCGTCGACATCGGAGACGATGTAGAAATGCCCGTCGGCATTGCGCCTTATGGTCTGGGCCCCGCCGGCCACGCCCTGGGCGCGGGCCGGGACGAGATCGCCGGCGATGCGCGAGCCGATCGTGGCAAAATCCTCGCGCAGGGAATAGCCGGCCAGCAGGACAACGCCGATACCGATCCAGATAGCGAGATCGCGCACGGCATGGCCGGGCCGGGTGGCGAAGGCGCCGACCAGCCCGCCGGAGATCAGGATGACGAGGCCGGCCGCCTGCACAAGGCGCAGGGCGGTATCGCCCTGACCCAGCGTGCCCGGCGCGGCAAAGCGCATCGCCAGGATGACGGCGGCCGTGACCAGGGCGGCGAGTGCAAGATGGGGCAGCCAGCGTTTCATCGTGTCGTATCCCTCGGGCTGGCGTGACGGTCGGCATAGCGCGCTTCGCGCTGCGGCAGGGCGGCCAGGATCGCTTCGCGCTCGGCCTCGGAATACTTCGTCCAGCGCCCGAGCTCGTCGAGGGTTCGAAAACAGCCGACGCAGAGCCCGGCCGCCGGATCGACGAAACAGACTTTGACGCAGGGGGTCTTGATCGGGGCAGGGCTCATGGGCAGCAGCATTTCGTGGCGCGGCCGTTGAGGCAAGTGCTTGCAGCCGCACGGCCGGGCAGAATAGGGTGCCGCAGCTGTTTGCGGGGGACGCAATGGAAGACATGACGCTGCAATTGCGCAGTTTTGCCGGCCTGTTCATTTTCGCGGGCCTGGCCTGGGCGATGGGGCCGCGCAAACGCTTTCCCGTCATGCTCCTGCTCGGCGCAATCGGCCTGCAATTGCTGATCGCCTGGCTGCTCTACTCCGTGACGCCGTTTCGCGTCTTCCTGCAATCGCTGACCGGCGTCGTCATGGTATTGCAACAGGTGACCAATGAGGGCGCGCAATTCGTGTTCGGCTATCTGTCAGGCGCGCCTTCGCCCTTCGTCGTCGACCCCGAAGGCGGCAGCCTCTTTCTGTTCGCCTTCCAGGCTCTGCCGATGGTGATCGTGCTGTCAGCCCTGTCGGCGCTGTTGTGGCGCTGGCGCATTCTGGAAGTCCTGGTGCAGGGTTTCGCCTTTGCCTTCCGGCGTCTGCTCAACCTGTCCGGCGCGGCCAGCCTCGGTGCGGCCGCGAATATCTTCCTCGGCATGACGGAAAGCCCGGTGCTGATCCGGCCACGCCTGCCGGAGATGAGCAAACCGGACCTCTTCCTGATCATGACAGTGGGGTTTGCCACGGTCGCCGGCTCGGTGATGGCGCTCTATGTCAGCCAGCTGACCGGCGTGATCGAGAATGCCGCCGGGCATATCTTCACCGCTTCGCTGATTTCCGTGCCGGCCGCCGTTTTGCTGGCGCGCCTGATGATGCCGGCCGATCCGGCCGCTGCAGCGATTGAAGCGGCCGCTGAGAAGGAGAGGATTCCCGCCCCGATCTATCACTCCTCTATGGACGCGCTGACCACCGGCGTTTCAGACGGGATGCGGCTCTATTTCAACATCATCTTCATGCTGCTGGTCTTCACCGCCCTGGTAGCGCTGGCCAATGTACTGCTCGCCCTCTTTCCCGATGTGTATGGCGAACCTTTGAGCGCCAACCGTATTCTCGGCTGGCTGTTTGCGCCGATTGTCTGGATTGCGGGGATTCCCTGGAGCGAGGCGACCACGGCCGGTTCGCTGATGGGGCTGAAGACGGCGCTCAACGAGGTCTATGCCTATGACCAATTGGCGCGGCTGGGCGATGCGCTGAGTCCGCGCACCAATCTGATCATGACCTATGCCCTGTGCGGTTTCGCCAATTTCGCCAGCGTCGGCATTCTGACCGGCGGACTGGTCGCCATCGCCCCGTCGCGGCGCGAGGATATTCTCACCCTCGCACCCAAGGCACTGATCTCCGGTACGCTGGCGACGTTGATGACGGGGGCCGCAATCGGCGTCTTCCCGATGAGCCTGTTTGGCGGTTAGCAGCCGGATCAGTCGCCCCGGCGTGGCCAGAATTTCGAGCTCAGCCAGCCTGTGGTGGAATTATCCTTCAGCGCGTCGCGATAGGCGTTTTCCATGAAGGTCTCGAGGCCGGCGAGATCGCCGAGCAGGTCGAGCCGGGTTTTCATCGGCAGCTCTGGGTCGAGGCGTTTGACGAGGCGGGCCGGATTGCCGGCCATCACCGCATAGGGCTCGACATCCTTGGTGATGACAGCACGGGCGCCGATCACGGCATGATCGCCGATCGTCACCCCCTTGCCGATAAAGGCGCCATCGCCGATCCAGACATTCTTGCC